>DASUOW010000223.1:0-17749 GCA_036276435.1 Gemmatimonadales bacterium | reverse complement strand
CGGCGGTTCGGGGGCCACGTCGAAATCGAGCAGCGGCTCGCTGGAGCGCATCGAGCCGGGCAAGCGCGTGATGAGGCGGGGATGCCGGGTCACGGCGACCCACGCGCTCGAGCCCGCGTGGAAGATCCGGGCGCCCGGCGTGATGACGCCGGCGTCCACATCCGTGACCATCTCCTCGAGGGAGCGGTAGCTCCGCTCGTCGCCCGACTCGAGCTGGACGCGATACACGGACATGCCTCGCCTGAAAGGGACGCGGCCCGGCGGGCCGCCCGACAAAACTAGGGCGTGCCGGGGTGAATTGCAGGGCCGAGCTGCACGAGCGCGATGAAGAGGTTCTCGCGGGCCCGGTGCTCGAGCGCCTCGTGCAGCACCGGCGTGGCGTAGATGGCCGGCCGCTGAAGGAAGGAGCGGAGGACGCGCGCGCGCCCCGCGCGGAACTCCGCGTCGGGCACCGCGGCGTACTCGGCGCGGATGGCGGCCTCATAGCGGCCGAACACCTCGGGCGAGGCGCCGAGGATGGCCAGGTCCACGTCCGACACCACGGCCGCATCGCCGGAGAGCGGCGTCGCGTCGTGCCGGGTCGCGAGGATGAGGGCGCAGACCCGGGCACCGGTCTCCGGCCGAAGCCCCGCCTGCCGGCAGCACTCCTGGGCCCACTCCGCGCTCCGTGCCTCGTTGTCGGTGCCGAGCGGCGTCCAGATGATGTCGTGCAGCCAGAGCGCGAGTTCCGCCTCGTCGGGTCGCTCACAGAGGCTGCGCACCAGCTCGAAGGTGTCGAGGCAGGCGTCGAGATGCGCGAGCGTGTGGTAGTGCCGGCCGGGCTCGGAGTAGCGGCGCTCGATCTCGGCGAGCGGCACCTTCGGGTCGCCGGCGGCGCCAAGGCGCCGCCAGAGCGTTTCCCAGCTGAGCGCGCGGAGCGTGGCGGCGTCGCTCACGAGGAACAGCTGAGCGAGGCGCCCGCCGCGCCGTCGGCGGCGGGCAGCGCGTAGTCGTCCGCGCCCGGCTGCACCTCGAACGGCCGCTGCAGGACGCGGTAGAGCCGATCCACCTCGCCGAAATCGTCCCGCTCGGCCGCCTCGATGGCGCGTTGCGCGAGGTGAGTGCGCAGGACGTACTGCGGATTCACGCGGTCCATGCGCGCCCGCCGCTCGGCATCGTCGCCCCCCTCGGACGCGAGACGCGCGCGGTAGGCGGCCAGCCAGGCCTCGCACGCCTCGCGACGGGTGAAGTGGGCCGCGAAGGCGCGCGTGTCGGTGGCCTCCGCCACCGTGATGCCGCCGAGGGCGCGCCACGCGAGCGTCCAGTCGGCGCGCTCGGCGGCGAGCAGCGCCAGGAACCCTTCGAGCAGGTCCGCGTCCTCCGGACGCGCGTCGCGCAGGCCGAGCTTGGTGCGCATGCGGGCCGCGTAGGCCGACTCGTAGGCGGGTGCGTACCCATCGAGCGCCGCCTGGGCACGTTCGCGGTCCATCAGCGACGCCATCGCGTTCGCGAGCATCCCGACGTTCCACTCGCCCACGGCCGGCTGCTGGGCGTAGGCGTAGCGGCCCCACGGGTCGGAGTGGTTGGGCGCGAAGCCGGGGATGAATCCCTCCATGAACGCATAGGGACCGTAGTCCAGCGTGATCCCCAGCACCGACATGTTGTCGGTGTTCATGACGCCGTGCACGAACCCTACCGCCTGCCACGCGGCCATGAGGCGGGCCGTGCGGAGGGCGGCCTCCTCGAGCAGGCGCGCGTGGCGGTCGGGCAGCGTCGCCAGGTCGGGGAAATGCGTCTCGACCACGTAGTCGGCGAGGCGCCGGAGCTGGTCCGGCTGCCGTCGCCACGCGAACGACTCGAAGGTGCCGAACCGCACGTGGCTCGGCGCCACGCGGATGATGGTGGCTGTGCGCTCGAGCGTCTCGCGCTGCACCGGCTCGCTGCCCACGACGACGGCAAGCGCGCGCGTCGTGGGCACGCGGAGCGCGTGCAGCGCCTCGCCGCACAGATACTCGCGGATCGCCGATCGCAGCACCGAGCGGCCGTCGAAGCCGCGCGAGAAGGGCGTGGGACCACCGCCCTTGAGGTGCAGGTCCCAGCGGGCGCCGCTCGCGCTCACCACCTCGCCAAGCAGGATGGCACGGCCGTCGCCCAGCTCGGGCACGTACTGGCCGAACTGGTGGCCGGCGTAGCGCTGCGCCACCGGTTCGGCACCGGGCAGGGGACGGTTGCCGCTCAGGAAATCAGCGGCATCGGCACGCTCCGCCTCGCGCGGGTCGAGGTCGAGCAGTCGTGCCACTTCGGCGTTGAAGTGCACCAGCCGCGCGTCGGGCAGCGGCTTCGGGGTGACGGGCACCCTGAAGTCGGCGGGCAGGCGGGCATAGCCGTTGTCGAACCGCAGCTCCGTGAGGGAGCGGCGCCGGGCGGGGGCCAGCGTCACGACGACACGATCCCCCGGCACTCGCCGAATCCGATGCGGCGGAAGCCCTCGCGCTCGCAGGCGCCGCGCATGATCACCTCGTCGCCATCTTCGAGGAAGCGGCGCGTCTCGCCGGTGGGCAGGGTGAGCGGCTCGGTGCCGCGCCAGGTGAGCTCGAGCAGGCAGCCGCGCGCGTCCTTCGCCTCGCCGGACACGGTGCCGCTCCCGAGCAGGTCGCCCGGCTGCAGGTTGCAGCCGTTCACCGTGTGATGCGCGATGAACTGCGCCGCTGTCCAGTAGAGGTCGGCCAGGCGGGAGCTGCTCACGCGCGCCGGCAGCATGCCCTCGGCGCGCATGCGCTCCGACGTCAGCGACACCTCGAGCCGCACGTCGAACCCGCCCTGCCGCTCGTTGTCCGCATCGGCGAGGTAGGGCAGGGGCGCCGGGTCGCCCTCGGTCCGCGCGAACGCCGCCGTGCGGAAGGGGGTGAGCGCTTCGGCCGTCACGATCCACGGCGAGATGGTGCTGGCGAAGTTCTTGGCGAGGAAGGGGCCGAGCGGCTGGTACTCCCAGGTCTGCACGTCGCGCGCGGACCAGTCGTTCAGCAGGCAGAGGCCGAAGAGGTGCGACTCGGCGTCCGCGAGCGGAATCGGCGTGCCGAGCGGGTTGCCCTGGCCGATCACGAAGCCCACCTCGAGCTCGTAGTCGAGCCGCTTCGTGGGTCCGACGCTCGGCGATGCCGCGCCGTCGTCGCGCGTCTGCCCTACGGGGCGCCGCACCCGCGTGCCGCTCGGCACGATCGACGACGCACGGCCGTGATAGCCGATCGGCACCCACTTGTAGTTCGGCAGCAGCGGGTTGTCGGGGCGGAACATGCGGCCGACGTTGGTGGCGTGATGCACGGAGGCGTAGAAATCGGTGTAGTCGCCGATGTGGAGCGGCAGCAGCATCTGCGCCTCGGCCTGCGGCACCAGTTCCGCACGCGCGCGCGCCGAGAGCCCCTCGGCGGTGTCCGTGCGCAGCAGCGAGTGCAGCACGCGACGGAAACGCAGGCGCTCGCCGAGCGGCAGCGCGGCCAGGCCGTTGAGCGTGGTCGCGCTGCAGCGGCCCGCGGCGGCCGGCGCCTCGGCCAGCAGGCCCGAGACGGCCGCCACCGACAGGTCGAGCACCTGGTCGCCGATGGCGACGCCCGGGCGCGGCGCCTCGTCGCTGCCGCGCCGCCGGAAGATGCCGAGCGGCAGGTTCTGCAGCGGAAAGTCGGTCGCGGGATCCGCGGCCGACTCGACCCAGCTCTCGAGGTCCGGCCGGTGCGTGTCGTCGATCGGGAAGGGCGTCACAGGAGTCCCAGGGCAGTGAGGTCGTCGACGGGCTCGCGGAAGGAGCAGGAGCCGAAGGCAATGGCGGCCTCGCGCGCGGCGCGGAGCACGTCCGTCGAAAGCAGGTGATGCCGCCAGCGCACGCCGTCCGTGGCGAACGTGATGGCCGACGGGTCGCGCTCCTCGAGCAGCGACGCGACGTCGCGCTCCTCGGCGCCGGTCCGCGCGAGCGCCGCGGCAAGGAAGACGTTGAGGAAGCCGAACATCATCCCCGAGGGACTTCCGGGCTCATAGGTGAGGCGGAACTCGCCTCGCAGCGGATGGTGCAGGCCTGCCGTCGCCTTGAAGGGCACGCTCGCCTTGGTGCACGCGACGATGAAGCGCGCCACTTCGGCGGCCGTCGGAAAGGCGCTCGCGGCGATGCCCCCGGTGCGGGCCTTCGCGCGCCCGCCGTGAACCGCGAGCGCCTCGATGAACGGCGCCGGGTCCGCGAGCGGGATCTCCACGTACGGCACGAGCCACGTCGGCAGCTTCGGCACCACCATCGCGATCTCGGCGGGCGTGCTCGCCTTGAGCTCGAGCGTATCCACCACGGCGGCACCCGCGCCCGCGGCGGCGTGACGGCAGTTGAACTCGCCGACGAGCTTCACCGTCTCGGCCGGATCCGCGCTCGCGAGCACGGCGAGGGGCCACGCCGCCTTCGGATCGCGGGGCAGCAGCGGGTCGGCCGCCTGGGCGAACTCGCCGAGGCGGGCCACCGGCAGCACGAAGCGGCCGAGCATCCAGGCATGGGTGCCGCGGCGATAGCCGGCGTACTCGCGGACCGCGTCCGGCATGTCCAGCGCCGCGGGCGGGAAGAGACCCGCGTAGTCCACGAGACCGGCGAGCAGGGTGGCGAGGGGCGGAACGGGCATCAGCGGAGCGTCCGAGTGCGAGGCACACGAATATACCCGCGTGGGCCCTGGGCGTCGCCATTTGAAACCTCCTCGGGCGACCGGCCGTACGAGCCCCATCACCCGCCGAGGATCGTCATGTCGCCCGCCGCCATCCACGTTGCCGCCCAGACGCTGCGGGCGCATCCGCTGCGCAGCATCCTCTCCACGATCGGCGTCGTGATGGGGGTCGCCTCGCTGGTCGCCGTGCTGGCGATCGGCGACGGGATCGAGCGCTACGTCCGCGAGCAGGTCGGCCGGCACACCGACGTGCAGATCCTCGTCGTGGACGCGCGGACCGAGGACGTGGTGGACGGCATGCGGATCCCGCGGCAGGATGTCGCGCGCTTCTCGCTGGCCACGGCCGACTCCCTGGCGGCGGCGCTCGGGCCGGAGGCTGGCGTGAGCATCACCGTGCCGGGCACGGGGCTGCTGCCTCCCGGACCGGGTGGCAAGCCGCGCGCCGCGCTCGTCTCGGCGGCGACGCCGCTGTTCGCCCAGTGGAACGAGCCCATCCTCCTGGCCGGGCGCTTCTACTCCGATGAGGAGACCCGCGCGGGCGAGGCGGTGGTCGTCATCACCGACGGGCTCGCCGAGCTGTCCCTGCCGGGCCTGGCGGCGGCCGAGGCGCTCGATCGCACGGTGACGCTGAGCGGCGCGACGTTCCGCGTCGTCGGCGTGCTGCAGTCGAAGGGCGAGGAGAAGGAGAAGAAGGTGATGGCGTTCGTGCCGATCACCGTCGCCGAGCGCGCCATGGTCCCCACTCCGGCACCGCGCACTCCGTCGCTGCTCGTGCGCGCCGCGACGATCGAGGGGGTCGACACGGTGCGCGCGCGGCTGCAGTCCTGGCTCGCGCCTCGCTTCGGCGAGGCCGGCGGCAGCTACCAGCTCCAGGCGGGCGCTGCCGAGCAGCTGCGTCAGGCCAAGCAGGGCATCCTGCTCTTCAAGATCATGATGGGCGCGTTCTCCGGCATCACGCTGCTCGTCGGCGGAATCGGCATCATGAACGTGCTGCTCGCGGCCGTGCTGGAGCGCACGCGGGAGATCGGGATCCGCAAGGCGATGGGTGCGCGCGGCCGGGACATCCTCTTCCAGTTCCTGTCCGAGTCGGTGGTGATCTCCGGTGCCGGCGCCTCCCTCGGCATCGTGCTCGGTCTCGGGACGGCGTTCCTGGTGTCCATGATGATGCGCTCGTTCGCCGAGTCGCCGGTGCAGGCGGCGTTCAGCTGGCCGAGCGTGCTGACCGCGGCGCTGATCGCGATTGCGATCGGGCTGGCGTTCGGGATGTATCCGGCGCTGCGGGCGGCGCGGCTGTCGCCGGTGGATGCGATGCGGACGGAGTAGGACCGGGGTGCATCAGGCACGTACCCGATGCACCCCGGTCCCTCACTTGGTTCAGGCCGACGGCTAGTCCCGCATCCCCACGTCGTTCGATCCGCGCGCCATCCCCCGCGCCACCTCCACCAGCCGCACGAACTCCGCGCGGTAGCCACCCGGATCCCGTCCCATGCCCGCCCGCGCCAGCGTGAGTACCTGGTCCCACGTCGCGGTGCCCTTGTGCTCCGAGTTGCGCAGCAGCATCCCGAACTCGGCCACCGCCGCCGCGAAGCCCAGGGACTCGGGGGCCCCGCGCTCGCCGGTGCGCACCGTGCGGCTCACGAGCCGGCTGGCGCCGCCGCCGGTGGGCGGCTGGTAGCGGAGCTTCACGGTGAGCAGCTCGTCGGTGCGGTCGCCGCGCGCGGCATCGCGCGACTGGTAGCGGAGCTGGTCCACGCTGCCGCCCGTGGAGCGGCCTGCCGGCACGATCTCGTAGATCGCCGTGACCGCGTGTCCCGCGCCGAGCTCGCCGCCGTCCTTCGCGTCGTCGTTGAAGTCCTCGGCGGCGAGCAGCCGGTTCTCGTAGCCCACCAGCCGGTACTCGGCCACCTGCGCCGGGTTGAACTCCACCTGCACCTTCACGTCCTTCGCGATCGTCAGCAGCGTCCCGCCCAGCTCGTGCACGAAGACCTTCCGCGCCTCCAGGATGTCGTCGACGTAGGCGTAGTGGCCGTTGCCCTTGTCGGCGAGCGCCTCCATGCGGCTGTCCTTCAGGTTGCCGGTGCCGAAGCCGAGCACCGTGAGGAAGGTGCCCTCCCGCTTGCGGTCCTCCACGAGCCGGACCAGCTCGCCCTCGCTGGACACGCCCACGTTGAAGTCGCCGTCGGTGGCGAGGATGACGCGATTGTTGCCGCGCGGCAGCCGGTGCTCCCGGGCCACGTCGTAGGCGAGCTTGATGCCCGCGCCGCCCGCGGTGGAGCCGCCCGCCTCGAGGCGGTCGAGGGCCGCGAGGACCGCGGCCTTGTCCGACCCCGGCGTGCTCGGCAGCACGAGGCCGGCGGCCCCCGCGTACACCACGATCGCCACGCGGTCCTGCGGGCGCAGCTGCTCCACGAGGAGGCGGAACGCGCGCTTCACCAGCGGCAGCTTGTCGGGCGACGACATCGAGCCCGATACATCGAGCAGGAACACGAGATTGCTCGGCGGCAGCCGCTCGGCCTCGATGCGGCGGCCCTGGATGCCGACCAGCACGAGGCGGTGGTCCTTCGCCCAGGGCGCCGGCATCTGCGCCGTGGTGAGTGAGAAGGGATGGTCGCCCGTCGGGTCCGGGTAGTCGTAGGGGAAGTAGTTGATCAGCTCCTCGACCCGCACCGCGTCGGCGGGCGGCAGCTGCCCCTGCGTGAGGAACCGGCGCACGTTGGCGTACGAGGCCGCATCCACGTCGATCGCGAAGGTGGAGAGCGGGTTGGCGCCGACGGTGAGGAAGCGGTTGTCGGCGAAGTGGCGGTAGTCCTCGGTGTCGTGCGGCGGCTGGAAGTAGCGGCTGCTGCTCGGCGAGCCGGCCACGTTGGAAGGCGCCTGGCCGTAGAGCTTCATCGCATCGGCTTCCTTCGCCTCGCGGCGCACCGTGACGGGCGGCGTGGCGGCCACGGCGGTGAGCACGATGTCCTGCACGAGGCGCGCACCTTCCTGCACGACGAGGCCAGCACGCTCGTACGGCTGGTAGCCGGCCAGCGTCGCGCGGAGCACGTGCCGTCCGGCGCTCACGCGTTCGAGGCGGTACTGCCCGCGGGCGTCGCTGCGGGTGCCGGGCAACCGGCCGTCCACCACGATGGCGGCACCGGCGAGCGGTGTGCCGAGCTGGTCGCGCACGGTGCCTTCGATGGTGCCGCCACCGGGAGGCGCGGCGAGGAGAAGCAGCAGGGGAACGAGGGCCAGCATGGATGCCTCCGCGTGAGGGTACCGGGGCCGGTGGCCGGCCCGTGAACGACGCGGAGATGCGCGCACCGTGAAATCGTGCACGCCGGGGGTGGGGTCAGCCGGTCAGACGAGCCGTCGCGTGGGGGAGACGAGGTCGGCGATGAGGAGGCCGGAGGCGATCGCGACGGCCGTCAGCAGCATGCGGAAGAGCGTGCCGACGCCCGTCACCACCTGGGCCTCGAGCAGCGCGGAGATGCTGCGGAAGCCGATGGTGCCCGGCACCAGCATGAGGATGCCCGGCACGATGAGGATGAGCGACGGCCGATTGCGCAGCCGCGAGAAGAGGTTGCCGATGACGCCCACCGCGAGCGCGCCCATGAAGGCGCCGAGCTCGAGCCCCAGCAGCCGCGCGCCGACGCGGCCCGCCGCCACCGCGATGAGGCCGATCACGACGATGCGCAGCACGTCGCGCCGCTCGGCCTGCAGGATGACGGCGAACGCGAGGCCCGCCAGGGCCACGGCGATGGGAAGCGCCCACACCGGGAAGGCGTGCGCCGCGATGTCCGCGCGCTCCCCCAGCACGAGCGCCACGAGCCGCTCGCCGAGCGCCACGCCGAAGCCGATGCCGAGGAAGGTGGCGGTGGCGCTGGCGAAACGGGCCGTGCCGCTCGCGAGATGCTGCGTGGACAGCTCGCGCACCGCCACCGTGAGGGGGAAGCCCGGGATCAGCACGATGAGGCCGGCGAGCGTCGAGACGTAGACCGAGTGCGGCAGCCACAGGCGCGCCACCATGCCGGCGACGACGCTCGCCATGAGGGCCACGAGCGGCTCGAACACCCGCTGCAGGCGCGGCCGCCGTCCCGCATAGAGCGCGAGGAGGCCGGTGGCGAGGCCGATGACGGATGCCACCACCAGTTCCGTCCGGCCGCCGCCCAGGAACACCGACACCGTCCCCGACGCGGTGACGAACCCGCCGATGGTCGCCAGCCGGCCGTACCCCGAGGGATGGTCCTCGATCTCCTGCAGCCGCGCGATGCCCGCGACCGGGGTGACCTCGCCCTGCACCACCGCGATGGCGAGCCGGTCGAGCTGGCTCACCTGCGAGAGGTTCATGGAGCCGGGCTCCACGCGCAGCAGGTGGGAGCTCTGCGTGCCCAGCGGTCCGAAGGCGGCCATGATGGACGTGGGCGTCGAGAAGATCTGCGCGAGCGGCAGCCCGAGGCGCTCCGCCAGGCGCACCATGACTTCCTCCACGCGCGAGGCGGAGAAGCCGTGCCGGTGGAAGGCGCGGCCCATGCGCAGCACGAACTCGATGGCGTGGGGTGACAGTTCGTTCTCGCTCAGGGACCGCTCCGGCCGGGGTCGGGTTCGGGTGCAACGATAACCGTACCCGACGCCGGCGCGAAGCGGATTACCTTTGCCGCGTGACCGACCCCCGTGCTCGCATCGTCATCGTCGGCGCCGGCGCCGCCGGCAGCATGGCCGCCATCGCCGCGGCGGAGGCGGCGCGCGCCCTCGACCCGGCGCCGGAGGTGCTGCTGCTCGAGCGCACGCGGGACGGCGGCCGGAAGATCCTCATCAGCGGCGGCGGCCGCTGCAACGTGCTGCCGTCGGCGCTCGACGAGTCGCGGTTCGTCACCGATTCGTCGGCCAACACGCTCCGGCTCATCCTGCGCAGCTGGCCGCTGCAGGAGCAGGTCAGGTTCTTCGACGAGCGGCTCGGGCTGCAGCTCACCCGCGAGGAGGAGAGCGGAAAGCTCTTTCCGCGCTCCAACAAGGCGCGCGACGTGCGTGACGCGCTGCTGGGCGAAGCCGCCCGGCTCGGCGCCACGCTGCGCTTCGGCGTGGAGGTCACCGGCATCGAGCGCTGCGCCGCGGGGACGCGCTGGGCGGTGTCGGTGGCCGGCGAGTCGCCGATCGAGGCCGATGCGGTCGTGCTCGCCACCGGCGGCCTCTCGGTGCCGCAGACGGGCAGCGACGGCACCGGCCTGCGCATCGCCGCCGCGCTGGGACACGAGATGCACCCGACGTATCCCGCCCTCACCCCGCTCACCGCGAACGCGCCGGCCCACGCGGCGCTGGCGGGCATCTCCGGCACCGTGACGCTGCGTGCCACCGACGGACGGAAGCGCTGGGAGACGACGGGCGGCTTCCTGTTCACCCATCGCGGATACAGCGGACCGACGATGCTCGACCTCTCGCACCTCGCCGTGCGGGCGCGGCTGGCGGGGCGGGCCCAGGAGATCACGGTGCAGTGGACCGCCGACGATGCCGCCGCGTGGGATGCCGCGCTGCAGCAGGGGGGCACGGTGCACGTGGGGACCCTGGTGCGCCGCGCACTGCCGGAGCGGCTGGCGGCGATGATCCTGGCGTCGGCGCAGGTGGTGGGCGATACGCCCGTGGCGCAGTTGCGGCGGGAGGAACGGCGGCGGCTGGTCGAGGCGCTCACGGCGATGCCGCTGCCGTGGACGGGGGACGAGGGCTACAAGAAGGCCGAGGTCACGGGCGGGGGCGTGGCACTCTCGGAAATCGATCCACGGACGATGGAGAGCCGACGACAGCCGGGGCTCTTCCTGTGCGGCGAGATGCTCGATGCGTTCGGGCCGATCGGGGGCTACAACTTCCTGTGGGCGTGGGTGACGGGGAGGGCGGCGGGGGTGGGGGCGGTGCGGAGAACTACTGGAAACGCTCCGTCATCCTGAGCGCAGCGAGCGACGTGGCAATCCCGGTGCATCGGCACGGAGCCCAAGGCTGGCATCGCGCAGGACTCCGCTCCGATGCACCGGGATTGCCGCGTCGGCCCCTGCGGGGCCTCCTCGCAACGACGGGTCAGCGGACGCCGAGCGTATCGAGCACGAACGCGTACTTGAATGCCACTTCCCGCAGGTAGTCGTACCGCCCCGACGCCCCCGCGTGGCCCGCGCCCATGTTGGTCTTCAAGAGCAGCCGCCGGTCGTTGGTGCGCGTCGCGCGCAGCTTCGCGACCCACTTGGCCGGTTCCCAGTACTGCACCCGCGGGTCGTTGAAGCCCGCCGTCACCAGCATGTGCGGATACGCCTGCGCCGAGACGTTGTCGTAGGGCGAATACTCGAGCATGTAGCGCCCGTGCGCCTCGTCGGCCGGGTTGCCCCACTCGTCGTACTCGATCACCGTGAGCGGCAGCGTGGCGTCGAGCATGGTGTTCACCACGTCCACGAACGGCACGTCGGCCACCACCACGGCGAAGAGGTCGGGGCGCATGTTCGTCACCGCCCCCATCAGCAGGCCGCCCGCGCTGCCGCCCGAGATGGCGAGGCGGTCGGGCGCGGTGTAGCCCTGGCGGATCAGCTCCTCCGCGCACGCGATGAAGTCGCTGAAGGTGTTCTTCTTCCGCAGCAGCTTTCCATCGTCGTACCACTGCCGTCCCAGCTCCTCGCCGCCCCGGATGTGGGCGATGCCCACCACGAAGCCGCGATCGAGCAGGCTCAGGTACGTCGAGGAGAACGACGGCTCGTAGCTCGAGCCGTACGAGCCGTAGCCCAGCAGGTACATGGGGCGCGTGCCGTCCCGGACGAGCGGCTCCTTCCAGACGAGCGACACCGGCACCCTGGTGCCGTCGGGCGCCGTGGCGTGCGTGCGCGCCGAGCGATAGGGCGCCGGGTCGTAGCCGTGCACCACGGTGCGCTTCCGCTCGGTCCAGGTGCGCGCGTCCATGTCGTAGTCGATCACCGACGCCGGCGTGACGAGCGACGTGTAGGTGAAGCGCACCATCGTGGAGCGGAAGTCGGGGTTCGCGTGCCGGCGCACCGTGTAGACGGGCTCGGGGAACGCGACCCGGTGCTGGTCGCCGGAGTCGAGGTCGATGATGCGCACCTGGCGCAGCCCGTCCTCGCGCTCGTAGACCACGAGGTGCCGCGCGAACGTCTCGAGGCCGTCGAGCTTCACCCGGTCGTTGGGCGGGAGCCCGACCTTCCACGGCTGCGAGGGATCGTCCACCGGCAGCTCGACGAGCTGGAAGTTGCGGGCGCCCTCGTTCGTCACCACGAAGAACCGGTCGCCGTGGTCGGCGAGGTCGTACTCCACGCCCGCGATGCGCGGCCGCACGAGCCGGAAGAAGCCCTCCGGCTCGTCGGCCGGGAGGAACCACGCCTCGGAGGTGGTGTGGCTGTGCGCCTCGAGGAAGACGAAGCGCTTGCTCTTCGAGAGCATCACGCCGACGAAGAAGGCGTGATCGTGCTCCTGGTGCGCGATGGTGTCGCCGGCGACCTCCTCGCCGAGCCGGTGGCGCAGCACGCACCACGGGCGGTGCGCCGCATCGAGGACGACGTAGAAGATCGTCGCCGAATCGCCGGCCCAGCAGAGGTTGCCGCTGGCGCCGGTGATGGTGTCGGGCAGGTCGGTGCCGGTGGCGATCTCGCGCACGCGCAGCGTGTACTCCTCGCTGCCCGAGACGTCGACGGCGTACGCCACCTTCGTGTGGTCGGGGCTCACCTCGAGCGCGCCGAGCCGGAAATAGGCGTGCCCCTCGGCGAGCACGTTCTCGTCGAGCAGCACTTCCTCGGGGGCGTCCATGCTGCCGCGGCGGCGGCAGTAGATCGGGTACTGCTTCCCCTCCTCGGTGCGGTGATAGTAGAGCCACTCCTCGTCGCGCTCGGGGACGGAGAGGTCGGTCTCCTGGAGGCGCGCCACCAGCTCGCGATACAGCTCGTCCTCGAGCGCCTTCGCCGGCGCCATCACCGACTCGGTGTAGGCGTTCTCCGCCTCGAGATAGGCGCGCACCGCCGGGTCCTCGCGCTCGCGCAGCCAGAACCAGTCGTCGTGGCGGGTGACACCGTGGAAGGTGGTGACGTACGGACGCCGCGCCGCGACGGGCGGCTCGGGGGCACTCGCTGCCACCGTGGCGGTCGCCGGCGGCGCCGGGACGGCCGTGGCACCGGCGTGACGGCCGGCGGGCAGCGTATTGGGGGCTTCGGGCATGGACGGCGTGGCACTCCCTGATGACGAACGCCCGCGGGCCATCGTTGGCCCTGCGGGCGGGATCCGAAAGATCGGGTCGACCGGCCCTGACGAAACGCGCCCGGGTGCCCGCTGTCAAGCGAGCGACGGGTGCATGGCGGGCGGTCGTGCCGCGCAACCGTTGGCGTGGCAAGGGTTTGCGCGGCGTCGAATCGGCCCCGGCCGGACTGGGGTACGAGGAGAGGAGGAGCCATCACCATGATCGCTGCGCTGCCCTGCCGTTCCACCCTGCTCGCCGCCCTGCTGCTCGCCGCGGCCTGCGCCACGAATCCCGTCACCGGCAAGTCCGAGATCAGCCTCGTCTCCGAGGAGCAGGAGATCGCGATGGGGCGCCAGACGCGCGACGATGCGCTGCGCACCTTCGGCGAATACCCCGATCCCGAGGCGCAGGCGCTGGTGCGCCGCATCGGGATGGAGATGGCGAAGAAGTCGGAGCGTCCGGCGCTCCCCTGGGAATTCCACGTCATCGACGACGACCAGGTGAACGCCTTCGCGGCACCGGGCGGCTTCATCTTCATCACCCGCGGCATCCTGTCGCACATGAACAGCGAGGCGGAGCTCGCCTCGGTGCTCGGGCACGAGATCGGCCACGTCACCGCGCGCCACTCGGCGCAGCAGGTCAGCAAGGCGCAGCTCGCCCAGCTGGGCCTAGGGGTGGGGATGATCTTCTCCTCCACGCTGCGGGAGGCCGGCGGGGCGCTGTCGGCGGGGCTGCAGCTGCTGTTCCTCAAGTTCGGCCGCGACGCCGAGTCGCAGGCGGACGACCTCGGGTTCCGCTACATGGTGGCCGACGGCTACGACCCGAACGGGGCCGCGGAGATGTTTCGCACCCTCGGGCGCGTGAGCGCGCGCGCCGGGCAGCGGCTCCCGGAGTGGGCGTCGACGCATCCCGACCCGGGCAACCGCGTGGCGAAGACGGAGCAGCGCATCGACTCGCTCGCCGGCACGGGGCGCGACCCGGCGACGCTCAAGGAGAACGAGGCGCAGTTCGTCCGGCTGCTCGACGGCATGACGTACGGGCAGGATCCGCGGAAGGGCTTCTTCCGCGGCAGCACCTTCTACCATCCCGAGCTGCGCTTCCAGTTCGCGTTCCCGCAGGGCTGGAAGACCGCCAACCTGCCGGACCAGGTCGTGGCCCAGTCGCCGGAGGGCAACGAGGTGCTGCAGCTGCAGGTGGGGAAGGGCACCCCGCAGCAGATGGCGCAGAAGTTCTTCCAGCAGCAGGGCCTGCGCGCCGGGCAGGTCACGAGCGGCTCGGTGAACGGCCTCGATGCGGTCACCGGCGACTTCTCCGCGCAGCTCGAGGACGGCACGCCCATCGCCGGCTCCGCGGGCTTCCTCGCCTACGGCAGCCGCACCTATGCCCTCGTCGGCTTCGCCGCGAGCAGCCAGGGGGGCAGCGTGAGCCAGCAGTTCGGCACGGTGCTCCGCAGTTTCCGCCCGCTCACCGATCCCGCGATCCTCAACGCGCGTCCGGCCACCGTGCGCACGGTGCGCGTGCCCCGCGACATGACGGTGCAGGACTTCAACGAGGAGTATCCGTCCACCATTCCGCTGGAGGAGCTGGCGCTCATCAACGGCGTGGACGGTCCCGCCAGCACCCTCGAGACAGGGCGGATGGCGAAGCAGGTGCGCGGCGGTCTCGGTGCCCAGCAGACCGCGCGGGACGTCGGACAGGGAGGACGCTGATGCTGCCCTCCTCCGGTCGCACGCAGCCCGTCTGGTACGTCAACGAGGATCCGCTCATCCCCGAGCCGCTCGGCGGCGACCTGCGCACGGAGGTCTGCGTGGTCGGGGCCGGCATCGCGGGCATCACCACGGCGTACCTGCTCGCGCGCGCGGGCCGCAAGGTCGTCGTGCTCGACGACGGCCCGGTGGGCGGCGGCGAGACGGGCCGGACCACGGCGCACCTCTCCAACGCGCTCGACGATCGCTACGTGGAGCTCGAGCGGATGCACGGGCACGACGGCGCGCGCCTCGCGGCGGCGAGCCACGCCGCGGCCATCGAGGTGATCGAGACGATCGTCCGCGAGGAGGGCATCGCCTGCGACTTCGCGCGGCTCGACGGCTACCTGTTCCGCCCGCCGGGCGACCAGTCGGACATCCTCGAGCGCGAGCTGGCGGCGGCGCATCGGGCCGGGCTCGTGACGGTGGAGCAACTGCCGCGCGCCCCCGATGCACCGTTCGACACGGGGCCGTGCCTGCGCTTCCCGCACCAGGGCCAGTTCCATCCGCTGCGCTATCTCACCCACCTCGCGCGCGCGTTCGAGCGGCTCGGCGGCCGGCTGGCGCGGGCGCACGTCACCGAGTGCGATGCGGGCCCGCCGGCGCGCGTGGTGTCGGCGCACGGCATCGTCACCTGCGATTCGGCGGTGTTCGCCACCAACTCGCCGATCATCGACCGGTTCGCGATCCACACGAAGCAGGCGCCGTACCGCACGTACGTCATCGGCGCGCGGCTGCCGGCCGGCACGATGGCGCCGGCCCTCTACTGGGACACGCTCGATCCCTACCACTACGTGCGGCTCGAGCGCGACGTGCTCATCGTCGGCGGCGAGGACCACAAGACGGGGCAGGAGCACGATGGTGCCGCGCGCTTCGCCCGGCTCGAGGCGTGGACGCGCGAGCGGTTCCCCATCGGCGAGGTGCTGCATCGCTGGTCGGGGCAGGTGCTCGAGCCGGTCGACGGCCTCGCCTTCATCGGCCGCGATCCCGGCGTGGACCGCAACCTCTTCATCGCCACCGGCGATTCGGGGCACGGCATGACCCACGGCACCATCGCCGGGGTGCTGCTGCGCGACCTCATCATCGGACGCGAGAACGACTGGGAGCAGCTCTACTCCCCCGACCGGAAGCCGATCCACGCGCTTGGCGAGTACCTGCGCGAGAACGCCAACGTCGCGGGCCAGTATGCCGATCTCGTCACCGGCGGCGACGTCGACTCCGAGTCCGACATCCGGCCGGGCCAGGGGGCCGTGGTGCGCGACGGCATGCGCAAGCTCGCCATCTACGTCGGCGAGGACGGCACGGCGCACCGGCTCTCGGCCATCTGCCCGCACCTGGGCTGCGTGGTGCAGTGGAACGGCACCGAGGGGACGTGGGATTGCCCGTGTCACGGCTCCCGATTCGCCATCGACGGCACGGTGCTCAACGGCCCGTCGCCCAGGGGGCTCACGCACGAGGCGGCAACCCCCGCGCGGCAAACCCGTCCCTGAGGGCGACTTGACTCGTTCTTGACGACGATGGTGCACCATCGTCGTCATGACGACCACGGCATCCGCCTTTCCCGAGCGTCCGGCCACGGCGTTGCGACGCGGACTCGAGCTCACCAAGTGGTACGTGGACGTCGTCGCCGAGGATGGGCGCGGCGCCATCGCGTACTGGGCGGAGCTGGCCTGGCACGGCGTGCGCGGTCGAGCGGGCAGCTACCTCACCTTCGGTCCGGGCGAGCCCACCATCGAGCGCACGGTGCTCGACCCCGGCGGCCCGCCGCTCTGGGCGGACCAGTCGCTCGACTGGAGCATGTCCTCGCTGCACCTGCGGGCACGGATGCTCCGACATCTCCCGGGCGCCGCCGTCCGGCTTCTGGGCGACGACACCGGCACGCTGGACTGGAACTGCGTGGCGCCGACCGGGACGGCATGCCTCGACGTGGGCGGGCGCCGCTTCGAGGGCCTGGGCTACGCCGAATGCCTGCGGATGAACGTCCCGCCCTGGCGGCTGCCGATCGACGCGGTGCGCTGGGGCCGCGCGCTGATCGGGAACCGCTCCTTCGTCTGGATCCAATGGAGCGGCGCGCAGCCGATGGACCTGCTGCTCGTCGATGGGCACGCCGTGCCCGGGCGCATCCACGCCGACGGCCTCGACCTCGCCAGCGGCGAGCGGCTCGTGCTCGACCCGCCGCACGTCATCCGCCGCGGCGCGCTTGGCGAGGTGGTGCGGCCCATCCGGGTGCTCTGGCCGCTGCTGCCGCAGGTCCTGCAGGACGCGCGGGAGGAGAAGTGGCTCGCGCGCGCGCACCTCCACTCGCTCGACGGCCATCGGCACTCCGCATGGGCAATCCACGAACTGGTCACGCTGCGTCGCTGAGCGTGGGCCGCGTGGCCTACGCGCTCGCGTTCACGCTGGTGCTGCCGGCGCTCCTGGTGGCCTGGGGCCTGGGCCTCGACACCCACGTGACGTTGCCGATGCCGTTGCCGCCGGTCGTGGGACACGTCGTCGCTGCGATGGGCGCCGCCCTGGTGCTCTGGGCCGTGTGGGCGCTGCACCACTTCGGGCAAGGGCTACCGATGAGTCCCTATCCACCGGAACGTTTCGTGCGCGAGGCGCCGTACGGCGTGGTGCGCCATCCCATCTACATCGGCTTCGTGCTGCTCACGGCGGGGACGTTCGTCGGCCTCGCGTCGCCGGCGGGGCTGTGGATCGTGACCCCGGTGCTCGTGGGCGTGATCGCCGCCTGGGTGATCGGCTACGAGCGCGACGCCACACGGCAGCACTTCGGCGACGCCGTGCACGACCCACTCCTCACGCTGCCGCGTGGCGGATCCGAGCGGCCCACGGCCGCCGATCGCTGGTCGGTCTACCTGCTGGTGTTCCTGCCGTGGGGGATCGTCTACGAGGCGCTGGAGCAGCTCGGGCCCGCGCCCGATGCCGTCTCGGGCTACCTGCCGCTCGAGGTGCACCTGCCGGTGGTCGCCTGGATGGAAGCGCCGTACCTGCTCACGTATCCGTTCGTGCTCGCGGCGCCGCTGCTCGCGACGCGCCGGCGGGACCTGCGCTCGTTCGCGGTGCGTGGGCTGCTGGCGAGCGCCGTGTGCACCTTCCTCTATCTCACCCTGCCGATTGCCGTCGTGCCGAAGGTGCCCGTGACC
>DASUOW010000222.1:0-3678 GCA_036276435.1 Gemmatimonadales bacterium | reverse complement strand
AGCAGCAGCCGCGCGGGGCGGAAGCCGAACACGCGCTGGTTGTCGAGCATGTCCCAGTCGTGGCTGCGCACCTGCGGATCGAGCAGGACGAAGCGGGGCCGGGTCGCGGTCGCGACCGTCACGGTCTCGCGCGCCGCGAGGGATGGCAGCCGCGCGACGCCGGTGTCCGCCTCGCCGACCACCCACAGCACCCGGGGGAAGACACCCTCGCCCTGCCGCTCCACCACCACGGTGGTGCGCCAGCGCCCGTCGTCACCGAGCGCGCGGTCGGCGGCGACCACCGCATCGTCGTACAGCACGGTGCCGCCGGGCAGCTGCCGGTAGAGCGTGTCCGGCCTCGGCGTCACGAGGTTGCCGGCCAGGCGCTGGAAACCGCCGGACTCCGCCGGACGCAGCTGGTACTCGGTGAAGTGCGCCCGAAAGAGCGCCGCGATGACGGCGTCGTTGCCGGCCCAGCTGCGCAGCTGGTGATAGGTGAACTCGGTGCGGCGGCAGAAGGTGGTGGCGCAGGGCGACCCCGTGCGCGACGCCGGAACGGGCTCGATGCGCCGGCCGAGCTCGTCGAGATCCCAGTCGAGGATGGTGCGCTCGAGGCGCGCGTAGTCGTCGCGCCTGCCGAGCACCTCGAAGAACCAGGCGGTCTCGAACGCGGCCGCCCCCACGGCGAGCGCGCGGTTGCTGCCGGGCAGCATCTGCTGCGTGATCATGAGGCCCAGCAGGTCCAGCAGCGCGCCCTGCCCGGGGTCGGACGCCACGAGCAGCATGGGGAGGGCGCGGGCGACGCCGTCGCCGGCCTGCACCACCGTGGCGTGCGGCCAGGGATAGCGTCCGGCCAGCTCCGTGGTCCACGCCAGCGCCGTCTCGAGGCGCTGCGTGGCGAGTCCGGTGCCCCAGCGCCGCTCGTCGCCCGCCTCGTACAGCGCGCGCACCGGCTTCTCCAGGAAGTCGCCCTCCTCGTATACGAAGCTCGGGCTCATCACCGCGGCGAACTCGGTGACCGATTCCGCCTGCCACACCACGCGCTTGCGGCCCATCGGGGCCGTGCAGGCCACCGTGGTGTCGGCGGAGCGGTACCAGTGCCGCTGCAGGGTCAGCGGCACCCGCGGCGTGCGCCGTGCGGCCGCCCAGCCCGGATCGCCGCAGACCGGCACGCCCGACGCGGCCACGACCTGGTCGGCGGCGATGTCGAGGTCGAGCTGCACGGCGCCGATGGCCGCGATCGGTTCGGTGGTGCCCGACACCTCGTCGAGCACGCGAGGATACCAGTCGGCGAGGATCGCGCCGCGCGCGTTGCCGTGGCGATTCGGCGGCAGCGCCGACTCCCAGGTGAGACGCAGCACGACGCTGTCGCCGCTCGCGAGTGGATGCGGCAGCGCCACGCGCGCGCGGCTGCTGTCGTGCGCGAGCGGACCGTCACCACCGGCGATGGTGAAGCGTCGCTCGCCCGGGCTCCCGGAGGTCGGCGACGGCGCGAAGCTGAAGGTGAGGGTGGCGAGCGATGCGGGGCCGGCATGGCGATACACCACCTCGCCCTCCCCGCGGACCGTCCGCCCGATGTCGTCCACGACGGCGCGCAGGCGGTACCGCACCCCGGGCGGGTCGCGAGGCGTCCCGGACGGAGGCACGAGCAGGAAGGCGAGGAAGGTCGGAAGGATCCACACGGAATCCTCCGGTCGGTGGAACCCTCCTTCCAGATACCACCCACCCCCTGAACGCCGCCTGAAGGGGGCGTGAACCTGCCGCGGCTCAGCTCCGGCTCGTGCGGCGCTCGGCGAAGCGGGGATGCAGCCGGTCGAACAGCAGGTACACGGCCGGCACCACGAGCAGGCTGAGTGCCGTCGAGGTGAGCAGCCCGCCGATGATCGCCACCGCCATCGGCGCCCGCAGCTCCGCGCCCGCGCCGAACCCCAGGGCAATCGGCAGCATGCCGAGGATGGTCGCCGCCGTGGTCATGATGATGGGCCGCAGCCGCAGCGGGCCGGCCACGAGGATCGCTGCGTCGCGGGGCAGGCCGTCCGCGCGCTCCTGGTTGATGCGGTCCACGAGCAGGATCGCGTTCTTGTTCGCGAGCCCGAACAGGAACACGAGGCCGAGCAGCGACACGATGCCGAAGTCGCTGCGCGCCAGGAAGAGCCCGAACATGGCACCGATCCCGGACAGCGGCAGCGACAGCGCGATCGCCAGCGGATCCTGCCAGCTGCGGAAGAGGAACAGGAGCACCACGAGCACGCCCACCGTGGCGAGCCCGAGCGCGGCCGCGAAGCGCCCGAACGTCTCCGTCGCCTGAGCCGACTCCCCGCCCAGCTCGAGCCGCACGCTCGCCGGCAGCAGCGCGGGGATCTCCGTCTCCATGCGCCGCGCAATGGTGCCGATCGGGGTGCCGTCGGCGAGGTTGCCCGTCACCGTCACCGACGGGCGGCCGCCGGTCCGCGTGCGGCCACCCCCGCCCTGCGCATCGACGAGCCCCGTGATGCTCACGTCGGCCACGCCCGGCCAGCCTGCGACCGTCCGCCGCACCTCCTCCGCCGCCCGCGCGAGCCCGGCGCGGTCGTCGCCGACGAGCACCATCTGCAGCGGCTTCTCGGCCACGATGGCGATGATGGGCACGTCCTGCACGCTCACGACACCCCCGGGCGTGCCCGCCAGCGCCCGGCGCACCCGGCTCTTCACCTGCTGGGTCGACGCGGCCGCGTCCCGGCGCAGGCGCACGTGCAGCACGCCCCGGCCCTCCTCGCCACCGGCGGTGCCCGCCACGGCGAGGACCGTGCCGACGTCGGCATCGGCCTTCACCACCGTCTCGAGCCGGCGCGAGAAGGCGGCCGTGCGCGGCACCGACGCACTGCCGGGCACCGTGTAGTGGATCTCGAACTCGCCGCGATCGAACTGGGGGATGAAGCCCTTCGGGATCAGCGGCACGAGCGCGAGGCCCGCCACGAAGCTGAGCACCGCCAGCCCCACCGTGCCCCACGGATGGCGTACCGACCAGCCCAGGAGGCGGCGGTACGCATCCGTGAAGCGGCGCCAGTGCGCGCCCTCCGGCTCGTCGCCGGCCTCGTGCGGGCGCAGCCAGCGCGCGGCCAGCACCGGCGACAGCGTCCGCGCCACCAGCAGCGACGTCAGCACCGCCGCCGAGATGGTGAGCCCGAACGGCAGGAAGAACCGCCCCGCGACACCGCCCATGAACGCCACCGGCACGAACACCGCGACGATGGTGAGCGTCGCGGCCGTGACGGTCAGGCCGATCTCGTCGGTGGCGTGCAGGGCCGCGGACTGGGGCGGGTCACCGCGGTCGATGTGCCGCGCGATGTTCTCCACGTCCACGATCGCGTCGTCGACGATGATGCCGATCACGAGTGCGAGTGCCAGCATCGTGATCGTCTCGAGGTTGAACCGCGCCAGCCACATCACGATGAAGGTGCCCAGCAGCGAGGCCGGGATGGCGAGCGCCGAGATGGCGGTGGCGCGCCAGCGCCGCAGGAAGGGGTGGATCACGATCACCGAGAGGATGATCGCGAGCCAGAGCGTCTCGAAGGTGGCGTTCGCGTTCTGGCGGATGAAGCCGGCCTGCGACAGTGCGGGCACGAGCTTCACGTCTGGGGCGTCCGTCTGCAGCCGCCGCACCACCGAGTCGGCGGCGCGCGCCACCTGCAGCGCGTTGGCGCCCGCGCGCTTGACCAC
>DASUOW010000221.1:0-2507 GCA_036276435.1 Gemmatimonadales bacterium | reverse complement strand
CAGGGGGTCAGGGGTTCGATCCCCCTCCGCTCCATTCCGTGCACGCACCAGAAAGAACGCCCCCGAGGCTCGAGCCCCGGGGGCGTTGCTGCTGCATGGGGCCCGTCAGGTCGCGAGGCGTGAACGGGAGAGGCCCGCCCGGTGTATCATGCGTTCCACAGATGACGTGCCTGCCCGTGCATTCCCTCGTTCCGCCTTCGTGACACCAACGACCCGCCTCTTCGGGAGCCGCCGCGTCAAGCGCGAGTTGCCGCTCCGCGCCGAGTTGCTGAGCATCGAGCGCCTCGAGGAGCGGGCGCGGGCGCTGGCGGCCACCTTCACGCTGGCCCGCGACCACCGGCCTCAGGACCGGGACTTCTTCCGCCGCCTCGACGACAACACGCACGTCCTCCGGCACGCCTACCGCACGCTCGCCGACGACGTCCATCGGGGCGAGTTCCTCGCCCCGGCGGCCGAGTGGCTGCTGGACAACTTCTACCTCGTCGAGTCGGAGATCCGGGGCGTGCGGCACGACCTGCCGCGCTCGTACTATCGCGAGCTGCCCAAGCTGGCCCCGCGGGAGACGGCCGGGGTGGCCCGGGTCTACGCCATGGCGCTCGAGCTGATCCGTCACACCGACGGACGCCTGGATCGCACGCAGCTCGTGCGCTTCATGAACGCGTACCAGACGGTGGCGCCGCTCACGATCGGCGAGCTCTGGGCCTGGCCGATCATGCTGAAGCTGGCGCTGATCGAGAACCTGCGCCGCCTGGCCGACGAGACGCTGCTGGGGCGCGAGGCGCGTCTCGGCGCCGATCGGTACCTCGAACAGATCGCGGGCGCCGGCGCCGACGGGCGGATCCTCGCGGCGCCCAACATCCTCGACACCGCCTTCGCCGTCCGGCTGCTGCAGCGCATGCGCGAGTACGGACCGCTCGTCGCCCCGGTGCGCGCCGAGGTGGAGGCGCGCCTCGACGAACACGGCATGACGCCGGAGGACGTGATCCGCGCCGAGTACCAGGGGCAGGCGACGGCGCAGGTGTCGGTGGGCAATGCCATCACCAGCCTGCGCCTCTGCGCCACGCTGGACTGGTCCACGTTCTTCGAGAGCGTCAGCCTGGTGGAGCAGGCGCTGCGCCGCGATCCCGCGGCCGTCTACGGCCGCATGGACTTCCTCAGCCGCGACCGGTACCGCCAGGCCGTGGAGGAGCTGGCCGAGCCCACCGGCGAGGCGCAGGTGCGGGTGGCGCTGCGGGGCGTCGAGAGCGCGCGACAGGCGGCCGAGCGCACGTCGGCAGAGGATCGAGCCGCCCACGTGGGCTACCACCTCATCGGGCGCGGGCGACCCGATCTGGAGCTCGACGTCGCGTACCAGCCCGCGCTGCCGGCCCGCCTGCGCCGCTTCGCGGCCCGGCACGCCACCGGCGTGTACCTCGGTGCCATCGGGCTCGTGACCATGCTGCTGCTGGCGCTCGCCGTGTTCTGTGCGCGCCTGGCCGACGCCACCGTGCTCGCGCAGCTGCTGGCGGCGGCGTTGCTGCTGCTGCCCGCGACGGAGCTCGCCATCGCGATCGTGCAGCGCGCCGTGGCCCAGCTCCTTCCTCCACGACGCCTGCCTCGCCTCGAGCTGCACGATGGGGTGCCGGAGGCGGCGCGGACCATGGTGGTCATTCCCACCCTGCTCACGAGCGTGGACGGCGTTCGCGAACTGCTGGAGCATCTCGAGGTCCTCGCCCTCGGCAACCTCGATCCCCGCATCCATTTCGCCATCCTCGGCGACTTCGCCGACGCCGATGCGGCCGAGATGCCGGAGGACGCGGCGCTGCTGGAGACGGCGCGAGCCGGCATCGCCGAACTCAATGCGCGGGTCGAACCAGGACGCCACGACCTCTTCCATCTCTTCCATCGCGCGCGGCAGTGGAATCCCGGCGAAGGCTCCTGGATGGGCTGGGAGCGCAAGCGCGGCAAGCTCGAGGAGTTCAATCGACTGATCCGGGGCGCGACCGACACGAGCTACACCGTGCATGTCGGGGAGCCCGGGATCCTCGGCGCGATCAAGTACGTCCTCACCCTCGACAGCGACACGCGCCTGCCGCGGGACGCCGCGCGGCGGCTCATCGGCATCGCGACGCACCCCCTCAACCGGCCGCACTTCGACGCCCGCCTGCGTCGGGTCACGGAGGGCTACGGCATCCTGCAGCCCCGGGTGAGCGTGACGATGGCGAGCGCGGCCGGATCGCTCTTCGCGCGCGTGTACGCCGGCCACACCGGCGTCGATCCCTACACCACGGCGGTGTCGGATACCTACCAGGACCTCTTCGGCGAAGGCATCTACACGGGCAAGGGCCTCTACGATGTCGATGCCTTCATCGCCGCGCTCGAAGGACGCGTGCCGGAAAACGCGCTGCTGTCGCACGACCTGTTCGAGGGGCTCCACGCACGCGTGGCGCTCGTCTCCGACATCGAGCTGGTCGACGAGTATCCCGCCAGCGTGCTGACCCACGCGCGGCGGCAGCACCGGTGGATCC
>DASUOW010000220.1:0-5961 GCA_036276435.1 Gemmatimonadales bacterium | reverse complement strand
ACGGGCATCAATGCCACGTCACGGGCGCGCCAATTCCGATGCGTGTTGCAGGTGATTCGGGTGAGGCCCGAGCTACCAAGACGAGGTTGCTTGACCTCCGGTACGTTAGCGATGGCGATGCTGTCCCGCCAGCTGGGAGGTCGTCGAAGGCGGCACCGAGCATGGCCGGTTTCGCGCCATGCCAGGCGGCGGCCATCGAGCGCGTCAGCATGCAGGGGACGGCTGCCTACTGCGCGCTCATGGTGATGCCGAAGCCATCAGTACACGTACTGCAGGCGCATGATGAGGATGTCGGTGTTGCCGCGCTCGCCGGTGTCGAAGCGGTCGAGCCAGACGTGCTGCCAGTTGACGCCGAGCTTGGCGCGGCGCGTGGCCCACCAGTTGACGCCGAGCGCCACGAGGTCGAAGGCGCCGCCGGTGATGCCGCCGTCGTTCAGGTCCACCCGGCCGTAGCGCGCCACCAGTTCCGGCGCGCCCCAGTGCTTCGTGGGCATCACGCGGCGGGCGTATCCCACGGTGCGGTCGTACTTGCGGGTCTCGCCCGAGATGACCCAGCTGCCGGTCACGTAGAAGCCGTTGAAGGAGGGATTGTCGAAGGCGGTGCCTGCGAGCCACGCCTGGTTGTATTCCGCGAGGATGGAGAACGGCCCCTCGTTCCACAGCGCCTCGAGGCCGACGTTGATGGAGTGGTCGCCGGGGATCGCGTCGGTATCCACGAAGTTGGGCGTCACGTTGGATGCCGGCCGGCCGCGGAAGCGAAGCGATCCGCCGTCGTCGCCGGCGTAGCGTGCGGCGACGCCCAGGTGCAGGAAGCTGCGGCCCTCATTGGCGTCGCGGGCGAGGCCGGTGAAGCGCAGGGTCACGTCGGTCCCGCTCTGCGACAGCTCGTCGGGGTTGGTCCAGCTGTCGTCGAAGACGCCGCCGCCCAGCGTCATGCGGTGCTCCTTGCCCAGCACGGCGAGCAGCTTCACCCCGATGCTGCGCGAGACGAAGAACGGGGAGAGGATGCGTTCCTGCTGCGGCAGGTTGGCGGCGTCGCCGACCATCTCGTAGCCGAAGGTTTCCTTGGTCTTGCCGGCGGTGAGCTTCACGTACTCGGTGCCGAGCGGAAGGGTGACGGAGACGTCGGTGACATTCCAATCAGAATCGGGCGACGTCTCGAAGCCGCGATACTCGCCGGCGAGCAGGTAGCTCACCTTGTAGCCGCTGCCGATGGTGCCGCGCAGCATGGCGCGGGCCGACCGGACGTCGAACTGGCTCTCGATCGGCCCCACGTCCGACTCGTTGCG
Source organism: Gemmatimonadales bacterium (assembly GCA_036276435.1). Classification (GTDB taxonomy): domain Bacteria; phylum Gemmatimonadota; class Gemmatimonadetes; order Gemmatimonadales; family GWC2-71-9; genus JAGGAG01. The sequence goes on along the minus strand of DASUOW010000220.1, from coordinate 4,672 downwards.
GTCGTCCTGGCCGACGACGTTGTAGTCGAAGAGGAGTGAGAGGCCGGGCTTGAGGGTGAACCAGTGCGACTTCACCTGGGTCGCGCTCTCCACCGACGCGGGGACGTCGGGGACGAGGAACGGCCGGTCGGGCGCCGGGATGGTGCCGGGCTGGAACGATCCCCTCTCTGGCGCGGCCTCGGACTCGGGGGACTGGGCGACGAGGCTGCGTGGCGTCAGCAGCAGTGCGAGCGCGCAGGCGATGGCCGCGGAGGCATGACCGCGGGGGCGAATGGAAGTCATCACTCAGGGGGAAGCGGGGGGTGCCGACCGTCATCACGACGGAGGAACCGCGGATTCTACGCGCGGCGGTGCGGGGCAGAAGTGTCACTTCGGCCAATGTGCCGGAAGCGGCGCCGCGGTGCGGCGAATCGGTGACGCCCCCGCGGGCTCCCAGTGCCATCATGGCGCATGCCCCCTTGCGCCCTCACTCTCGCCGAGCCGACACTATGGGCATGCCCGCGCCGCGCTACCACACCGCCGAGATGGTCCGCCAACTCCCGGACGACGGGAACCGCTACGAGGTCGTGCACGGCGAGTTGCTCGTGACGCCGTCGCCTCGGCCGTTGCACCAGCGGGTGCAGCTCCGACTCGCGGCGGCACTGCTCGACTACCTGCGCCGCGAGCCGGTGGGCGAAGCGTTCATCGCCCCGGCCGACATCTCGTGGGGCGCCGACATCCTGGTGCAGCCCGACCTCTTCGTGGTGCGTCTGGACGAGGCGCGCACCTCGGACTGGGCACGCATGCAGCACCTGCTGCTCGCCGTCGAGATCCTGAGCCCGTCGTCGGCGCGGGCCGATCGCTTCACCAAACGGCGGCTGTACCAGGAGGTCGGCGTCCCGCTCTACTGGATGGTGGACTGCGACGAACCGGTGGTGGAGCGGTGGACGCCGGACATGACGTTTCCCGCCTTCGAGCGCGAGCGGCTGGCCTGGCACCCCGACGGGGCCCGCGAGCCGTTCACGCTCGAGCTGGCCGAGCTCTTCCGCCCGTTGTAGGACCCGGCGCGCAGTCCCGCCGACCGCGTCATCCCGCCTAGCGGTTCGCCGCGCCCACCGCCGCCCGCGCCTGCGCCACCCAGCCCGGCACGACACGCAGGAACGTCCCGCTGGTGACGGGCGGCCCCTGCACGTAGAGGATGCCCCCGTCGTGCGAGAGCCGATTGGACCAGCCGGGCGTATCCGAGAACCGCGGGTCCCGTCCCCACGGCCGCGGCGTGCCGAGGGGCTCGCCGGTGACGGGATCGAGCCGCGCCACGTGCCAGGCGGCGCCGATGCGGAACAGCAGCTCGCCCGACGACAGCCACTGGGGCTCGGCGCCGTCGGCCGCCACCTGCCAGCGGCGCCCCGGCGCCGGGTGCGAGGTCACCATCACGGATGTCCCGTCCAGGCTCATGTACGCCATCAGCCGCCCGCCGGGCGCGACGGCGAGGAAGCGGGCCTCGGTGATCAGCGTGTCGAACCGGAGCGGCGTCGCCAAGGGATCGACCCGGACCACCACCGTCTTGGCCTGGTTCTGCGTGAGCAGCTCGTGCTCGCTGGGAAAGTCCACGAGGTCGGTCGCGGCCATCGACGAATCTCCGGCCAGCAGCGTGTCGGGCAGCTGTCCCGAACCGGGCACCCCCGCCACGAGGGCAAGGCGCTCGCCGTTCCTGACCACCGCGTACAGCCGGTCGCCGGAGGGGCTCCACATGGGGTGCCGTACCAGCTCGGCGCGCAGCCAGACGGAGCGCTGGCCGTCGCGCTGGTCGTAGATGCGCAGCTCCTGCCCGTCGCTGGTCTGCGCCACCGCCGCCAGCCAGCGGCGGTCGGGGCTCAGGTCGAAGCGCTGGAACGCGGCCGCGTCGCTGGTCAGCGGGACGGGATCGCCGCCGGGCTGGAAGCGGACGATGCGGCCGATCTCGGCGTTCACGCCCGGCGCGTAGACGAGCGTGCCGTCGGGCGCGATGTCGTAGTTCGCGTCCCCGATCGCCTCGGCGCGGACGCCCTTGACGAGCGTCACGGGGCGGCCGACGCGGCGACTGGCGGCGTCGTAGGCCGCCGCCCGCAGTTCGCCGTCGGCGGAGACGTAGGCGAGCAGGTCCCCGCCGATCAGGCGGATGCCCGAGCCCGCGAGCAGTGGGCCGTCGCCGCCGTCCGGCGCCGTGGTATGGATGGGCAAGGTCTGCCCGGTCTCCGGGTCCACGGTGATGGCGTTGTTGTTGATCCGGCAGGTGAGCACGCGCAGTTCGGCGCTCCAGCGCCCCTGCACGCAGCGCGGGATGCGCACGTTGCGCACCGGTCCCGTCTCCGGGTCGATCCAGTGCACCCGGTAGCCGTCCTGGCTGCCGACGAGCAGGGTCGTGGGCGAGGCCCAGTCCAGGAAGGTCGGGTATTGCGCGTCCAGCAGGGTGCGCGGCTCGCCGCCGGCCACCGGCACCACCCGCACTTCGTTCCCGGCGAGGAACGCCACCAGCCGCCCGTCCGGCGACACGCGCGGCGCGCCGACGTTCGCGGCGCCGATGAGGGGCCGCGAGGTGGCGTCGCGCAGGCTGCGGTACCAGAGCGAGGCGGTGGAGTCCTGCCGCGACGCGTACACGACGTACCCGCCGTCCGGCGCCACCGAGACGTTGCGCATGGCGGCGCCGTACCCGCTGAACGAGGTGGCCGCGGCGAAGGCCATCGGGGCGCTGTCGGGGAGCGCGGCATCGTACACCGCGGGGCCCGTCGCGGCGGGACGGCGCGCGAGCACCGAGGCGCCGAAGGCGAGCGCGCCCAGCGTGCACGCGCCGAGCACGGCGCTGACGCGCTTCCACGGACCGGCGTGCACCGTGGCCGAGGGCAGCACGCGCGTGGCCGCGCGCGACGCCGTCACCTCGCTCGTGAGCGCGTCGGCGAACGCCTTCGCACTCCCGAACCGGTCGGCGGGCAGCTTCTGCAGCGCGGTGAGCACCGCGTCCTCGACGGCCGGCGGGATCGTGTCGCGCAGCCGCGTGGGCGGGGTCGGCTTCTCCGTCATCGCCTTGGCCACGATCGCCTGCGCCGTGCTCCCCGTGAACGGCGGGTCGCCCACGAGCAGCTCGTACGTCATGGCGCCGAGGGCGTAGATGTCGCTGCGCGGGCCGATCTCGCGGTCGCCCATGGCCTGTTCGGGGCTCATGTAGCTGGGCGTGCCGAGACTCATGCCGGTCTGGGTCATGCGCTGCTCGCCGGCCTTCGAGGCGGCGAGCGCGATGCCGAAGTCGGCGATGAGCGCACGGCCGTCGTGCAGCAGGATGTTCTCCGGCTTGATGTCGCGATGCACCACGCCGCGGCGGTGGGCGTAGTCGAGCCCGTCGGCCACCTCGCGTGCGATGCGCACCGCCTCCGCGATCGGGAGCTGCTTCTCGCGCGTGATGCGATCGCGCAGCGTCTCGCCCTCGACGAACGGCATCACGTAGAAGAGGAACGAGTCGCACTCGCCCGAGTCGAACAGCGGGAGGATGTGCGGGTGCTGCAGGTTGGCCGTGGTCTTGATCTCGCTCAGGAAGCGCTCGGCGCCGATGACGGCGGCGAGCTCGGGGCGGAGCACCTTCATCGCGACCTTGCGGTCGTGCTTGAGGTCCTGCGCGAGGTAGACCGTGGCCATGCCGCCCTGCCCGAGCTCGCGCTCGAGGCGGTAGCGGTCGGCGAGCGCGCCGGCGAGGCGGGCGGCGACGTCGCTCATCGGCGCAGGGCCTCGGGCAGCCCCATCCGTGCGAGCAGCTGCTGGTAGCGTGGCTCCTGTCGCAGGCCGCGCAGCACGCGCTCGGCGTTCATCATCCAGAGCACGTCCGGGTCCCGTGCGTCGATCGCCTGCTCGAGCATGACGTACATGGAGTCTCTCTCTCCGAGGGTGGCGAGCAGCAGCGCGCGCTGCGCCAGCCGGGGATCCCGATCCATCGCCTGCAGCACGCGGCGTGCGCCGGCCTCGTCGCCGGCGCGTGCCAGCAACTGCCCCTCGACGACCTGTCGCAGCCAGTAGTCGCCGCCCGCGAGGCGGCGCGCGATGTCGATCTCGCGCCGTGCCGTGACGAAGTCGCCGGTCTCGACCGACATCCAGGCCAGCTCGTGATGGGCCTCGAAGAAGAGGCTGTCGAGCGCGATGGCCCGGCGCGCGGCGGCGAACGCCCGGGCGGTGTCGCCGGAGGCCCAGTGGTCCCAGCCCAGGTCCGAGTACCACTGCGCGGTGGCCGGCTCGAGGTCGATGAGGCGCTCGTGCAGCGCGATGGCCTTCGCGAACTGCCCCGTCTCCCAGAGGTACCAGCCGTGGAGCGACTGCGCGAGCGTCGTCGGGTTGCGTGCCATGCCCTGCGCGAAGTCCCGTTCCGCGGCCCCGAAGTCCCACTCCACCACGAAGTGCATCATGCCGCGCGCGACGAGCGGGTCGCCGAGCCGGTCGTCGAGCGCGAGGGCCCGCTCGGTGGCGCGTGCGATGACGGCGCGCGCGGAGTCCGGCGTCGTCGTGTAATAGATGAGCCCGAGCCCGTGCGCCGTCGCGAGCGTCGCCCAGGCCGGCGCGAACGCCGAATCGATGGCGATGGAGCGGTTGAGGTGGTCCACGCTCCGCCGGAGGCCGTCGAGGGTCCGCAGGTTGGCCTGTTCCACGCCGAGGAGGTACTGCGCGTACGCCTTCG
>DASUOW010000219.1:0-7007 GCA_036276435.1 Gemmatimonadales bacterium | reverse complement strand
CTGCAACAGCACGTATCCGGCGAAGCTCGAAGAGCTCAACCTGAGAGCTCTGCAGACGTTTCAGCGAATGTTCGAGGCCCCCGTCGGCTACTCGGGGCACGAGGTCGGCCTGCCGACGACGCTGGCGGCGGTGGCCCTCGGGGCGGCCGTCGTCGAGCGCCACGTCACGCTCGATCGCGCGATGTGGGGCAGCGACCAGGCGGCGTCGCTGGAGCCGGCCGGACTCAAGCGACTGGTGCGCGACATCCGCGCCATCGAGCGCGCGCTCGGCCGTCATGCCGCCGCGCTCGGCGACGACTGCGCCGTGGTGGGTCCGTATCCGCATCGCCTCGTGCTCAGCACCGACGTGAGCGTGGAGGACGTGCACTTCCGGCGCCGCTGGCTGCGGCTGGACGAGATCGGCTGGCGCGCGACGGCGGCGGCGCTCTCCGACCTCGCGGCGGAGGGGGCGGAGCCCATCGGCGTGCTGGTGGCGCTCACCGTGCCCGGCGACATGAGCGATGCGGACGTCGCCGAGCTGATGCGCGGTGCGGGCGAGGCGGCGGCCGCGGTCGGCGGCACCGTGCTTGGCGGCGACCTCGCCCGCGGGCCATCGGTGGCCCTCGCGGTGACGGTGGTGGGACGCGCGATGCGCCCGGTGACGCGGAAGGGCGCGCGTCCGGGCGACGCCATCTGGGTCACCGGCGTCCTCGGCGGTGCGCGTGCGGCGCTGCAGGCGTGGCAGGGCGGGCACGAGCCGGCCGCCGCGCCCCGGCTCGCGTTCGCGCATCCGCGCCCGCGCATCGCCGCCGGGCGCGTGCTCGCGCGCCTCGGCGCCACCGCGATGATGGACCTGAGCGATGGCCTCGCCGGCGATGCGCGTCATCTCGCCGCCGCGTCGGGCGTGCGGCTGGTGATCGATTGCGACCGCATCCCGCTCGGCGAAGGCGTGAGCGATGCGGCGCGCCTCGTGGCGCAGCCGCCGGCGGCGTTCGCCGCCGAGGGGGGCGAGGACTACGAGCTGCTCGTGACCATGCCGGCGGGCACCGAACAGGCGGTGCGCGAGGCGGCGCTGGAGGCGCAGGCCCCCCTCACCTGCATCGGGCAGGTGCACGCGGGCGCCGGCGTCGAGCTGCTGCTCGACGGGCATCGCCTCGAACTCGCCGGGTTCGATCACTTCGGGTGACGCGTGCGCTGCGGTACCTGACCGCGCTCCTCGTCGACACCGTGTCGGGGACGGCGGAACTCGTGCTGGCGATGCTGCGCCGCGAGCCGTCGATGCCCGGCGGCACCTACGATCGCGTGCCGCGCGAGTGGTCGCGCCGGCTGCTCGCGGTCACGGGCATCGACGTGCGCACCACGGGGCTCGACCACGTGTCCGGGCTCGGGCCCTGCGTGTACGTCGTGAACCATCTCTCCTTCGTCGACGTCTGGGTGCTGCTCGTGGCGCTGCCCGGCTCGCTGCGCTTCGTGGGGAAGCGCGAGCTGTTCCGGATCCCGATCTTCGGCACCGCGCTGCGGGTGAGCGGACAGATTCCCATCGATCGCCAGGACCGCCGCTCGGCGGTGGCGTCCTTCGACACGGCGGGCCGGCTGCTGCGGGCCGGACACTCGGCGGTCGTCTTTCCCGAAGGCACGCGCAGCCGCGACGGCAGCCTGCAGCCCTTCAAGAAGGGCGCCTTCGTGCTCGCCATCGCGACGCAGCACCCGGTGGTGCCGGTGGTGGTGGCGGGCACCTTCGGCCTCATGCCCAGGGGCGGCATCGTGCCGAGGGCGGGTCGGGTGGAGGTGCGCATCGGGGCGCCGATCGCCACCGCGGGACTTTCCTATGACGATCGCGATGCCCTCGTCGCCCGCGCCCATTCGGCGATGGGTGACCTTCTGGACAGCGTTGACGGGGTTCTGACGGCGGGGTAGGATTGCGGCCATGGCCACCATCATCGAAGTCCACGCGCGCGAGATCCTCGACAGCCGGGGCAACCCGACCGTCGAAGCCGAGGTCGTCCTGTCGAGCGGCGCGCAGGGGCGCGCCGCCGTCCCGAGCGGCGCCTCGACCGGAGAGAACGAGGCCGCCGAGCTGCGCGACGGCGACAAGAAGCGCTATCTCGGCAAGGGCGTCGCCGACGCGGTGCGCAACGTGAAGGAGATCATCGGGCCGCGGCTCGAGGGGCTCTCCGCCACCGACCAGATCGCGGTCGACGCCGAGATGATGGACGCCGACGGCACCCCCAACAAGAGCCATCTCGGGGCCAACGCCATCCTTGCCGTATCCCTCGCCGTGGCGCGCGCGGCGGCGCTGGACTGCGGCCTGCCGCTCTATCGCTATCTCGGTGGCCCGATGGCGCGGGTGCTCCCCGTGCCCATGATGAACATCCTGAACGGCGGCGCGCATTCCTCGAACAACGTCGATGCGCAGGAGTTCATGGTGGTGCCGATCGGCGCCGACAACTTCCCCGATGCGCTCCGCATGGGCGTCGAGGTGTTCCACTCGCTCAAGAAGGTCCTCACGAAGATGGGCCTCTCCACCGCCGTGGGCGACGAGGGCGGCTTCGCGCCGATGCTGCCGTCCAACGACGCGGCGCTCGACGTGGTGATGCAGGCCATCGAGTCGGCGGGCTACCAGGCGGGCAAGGACATCGCCATCGCGCTCGACGTGGCGGCGTCCGAGTTCTTCGACAAGGGCGAGTACGTCTTCAAGAAGGGCGACGGCAGCCGCCGGCCCGCCGAGGGGATGATCGAGCTGTACACGAAGTGGTGCGAGCGGTACCCGATCGTCTCCATCGAGGACGGCCTCGCGGAGAACGACTGGGACGGCTGGTCGAGGCTCACCGAGGCGCTCGGCGACCGGGTGCAGCTCGTCGGCGACGACCTCTTCTGCACCAACGTCGACCTGCTGGGGAAGGGCATCGAGTCGGGCGTGGCGAACGCCGTGCTGGTGAAGGTGAACCAGATCGGCACGCTCACCGAGACGCTGCAGTGCATCGAGCTGGCACGGGGCAACTCCTACGGGGCGATCATCTCGCACCGCTCGGGCGAGACCGAGGACACCTTCATCGCCGACCTCGCCGTGGCGACGGGCGTGGGCCAGATCAAGACGGGCAGCGCGAGCCGCACCGACCGCACCGCCAAGTACAACCAGCTCCTGCGCATCAACGAGGAGCTCGGCGCGCTGGCGCACTATCCGGGCAAGGACCTGTACCCGCTGTGAACCGCGGGCGTGTCCTCGCCGCCATCCTGATCGCGGCGGCGCTCGTGTTCGCGTTCGCGGCCGGGGAGTACGGCACGCTCGACTGGTTCGAGCTGCGGCGCGAGGAGCGCGACGAGCGCCTGCGCATCACCGAGCTGCAGCACGTGGTGGACTCGCTGCAGAAGGTGGCGGCGGGACTCGAGAAGGACCCGCGCACGCAGGAGCGCGTGGCGCGCGAGGAGTTCGGCATGATCCGGAAGGGCGAGCACGTCTACCGGCTCGTCCCGGCCGATTCCGACCCCCCGGGTCGGTAGCAGGACCACTCCCGAGGAGACCCGACACAATGCAGCAGTCCCGTTGGCTGGTCGCCGGCGCGCTCGCGCTGGCGGCCACGCTCGGCGGCTGTGCGAGCGGCGTCCAGGCGCCCCCCGCAGAGACGCTCACGAGCACGCGCACCCCGGGCCGGTTCGTCTGGCACGACCTCGTCACCCGCGACCTTGCCGCCTCGAAGAAGTTCTACGGCGGCCTGCTCGGCTGGACGTTCGACGAGGTGCCGGGCTCGAAGGGCCGCTACGTCGTCATCCGGCAGGGCGGCACGGCCATCGGTGGCATGGCCGAGGTGAAGCAGGGCGTCAACGTCAGCCAGTGGGTGAGCCACGTGTCCACCGAGGACGTGGACCGCACGGTGGCGGCGGCGACGGCGGCCGGTGGTGGGGTCGCGGTGAAGCCGTTCGCCGTGGGTGAGCGGGCGCGGGTGGCGGTGCTCACCGATCCGCAGGGTGCGCCGTTCGGCGTCGTGCGTCTCAATCCGGGCGATCCGGCGGCGAGCGAGACGCCGGCGGTGAACACCTGGCTCTGGCACGAGCTGTGGACGAGCGACACGCCGAAGGCCTCGTCGTTCTACGCCGGGCTCTTCGGCTACCAGCCGGGCTCGGTGCCCACGTCGGTCGGCAGCGCCCAGGTCTTCAAGTACGGCGACAAGCTGCGCGGCGGGGTGCAGAAGCTCCCGAACGCGAGCATCAAGCCGAACTGGCTGCCCTACCTGCGGGTCGAGAGTGCGAAGGCGCTGGCAGCGCGGGCCACGGAGCTCGGCGGCAAGGTGCTCATCGCGCCGTCGGCCGAACTGCGCTCGGGGAGCGTCGCGCTGGTGCAGGATCCGACCGGGGCCGCCGTGGCCCTGCAGGAATGGCCCATCGAAGGAGGTCGCTGATGTCGCGCTTCGTCTCGCGCCGGAATGCCTGGCTGCTCTTCCTGCTGCTTGCAGCGGGCACGATGGCGGCCTGCAACGGCTACGGCAGCATCAGCATCGGCGGACCCTACATCGGGGCCGGCCCCTTCGCGATCAGCACCGGGGTGAGCGTCGGCTTTCCGCTCTAGGGAAGCGGTTCGCTTGACCCGGACCGGGGCCGCGGCTAGCATTGCGGCCCCGGTGGTGTTTTCCGGGAGCGGCTGGGTAGCTCAGCTGGTTAGAGCACGGCACTCATAATGCCGGGGTCGCGGGTTCGAGTCCCGCCCCAGCTATCGCGGTAAGTCTCGCTGTTCTCGCCCGATCCCCGCTTCATCTCATGTGACATGTGAAGTCCGCTTCGGGCCGAGTGCACCGTCGAGTGTACTACGGCCCGCGAGCTTCTTGCCGCACACATCGGCGAACCCATAGCAATCAGTCACGCGCGCGACCGAGCCCACCGCCCTTCAGGCGGAGTCTGGAGCGGCTTCGACTCGGCATCCTGGGCGGAGGTTGCTCGCCGCGGGAGGCGAAGGTCATTGGTCGTCCGCCTCCTGCTGTGATGGGCGGTCCGGGGATGCTGAAGCCTTGGGTGCTTGGTCGTGATCGCGGACAGTCAGGTGCTGGTGAAGCCCTCCTGCGTTGCTCGACGAACTACCGCAGGCCGAGATAGCCCATCCGGAACCGCTCGTCCACGCGCGCGGCCGCGGCACTCGCGTACTCGTACGTCGTGCCGTCGGTGCACCAGACGATCCGGTCCGCCATGGCCAGCAGGGTGCCGACCTCGTGTCCCGTCAGCACCACGGCGCACCCGGCGTCCGCGAGCGCGCGAAAGACGCGCGTGAGACATTCGGCGTCGAGCGGCGAGATGCCGCGGTACGGCTCATCGGCCAGCAGGCAGCGGGGCCGGCGCACCGCGGCGAGTGCCACTTCGGCTCGGCGCCGTTCGCCGCCCGAGAGCCGAGGCGGCCGCAGGTCGAGCCGACGCGCGATGCCGAGCGCCTCGGCCACGGGTTCGACCGGGGCGGCCGCTGCGGGAAACCGGCGCGCCACCGCCTCGAGTTGCGCGCGCACCGACACCCCGGGCGAGAGCACGTCGCGATCGGGAAGGTAGAAGAGGCCGCGCCGGGCGAGCTGTGCGAGGCTCGGCTGCAGGTGTGCCGCGCCGTCGTACCGCACCACGCCGGAGTCGGGGCGCACCATACCCGTGGCGATCTTGAGCAACGTGGACTTTCCGATGCCGTTCCGGCCGAGCAGGCCCGTGATGGTGCCAGCGGGCGCACGCAGCGAGGCGGCACTCAGGAGGCGGCGCTCGCCGAAGCACTTGCCGACGCACTCGACCTCGAGGAGCGGCATGGAGTCACCCGCCCGCGCTGGAGACGGAGGCCACCAGGAGCTCGGCGAGCGCCGGTGGGACGCCGGACAGCAGGAAGAGGGTCCGCGCTGGCGTACCGAGGTTGGCGAGCAGCACATCCTCGCCTCGGCGCCGGGCCTCCAGCAGGTTGAGCCCGGCGACGGCGAGCACGACCCAGCCGGCCGCCGGCAGGGTGAGTCGGAGCGAGAAGGGTTCGCCCATGCCCTCGCGAAGCCAGATGATGATGGCGAGTCCCAGGCGGGTGCTCAGCCACACTACAGCCGCCCGCAGCATCAGGGGGCGCAGGAAGACGCGATCGGGCAGCCACATCACGAGTCACCGGGGCCGAATGCGTTCTGCAATCCATCCACCGCCCATCGATGCAAGCATCCCGAGGATGCCGACGATCACGAGGGTCGTCAGGTACGCCGGAAGGTCTCGTACCGGCAGCTCGGGCACCGAACCGATGCCACTGGCCAGGAACAGGCTCGTGACGCTCACGACGGCCATCGCCGCGCCGGCGAGCGCCGGCGAGCCTGCCGCCCGAGCAGAGGCGAATCCGGCCGCGCCGTAGATGAGCCCGGAAACCGGTGTCAGCCATCCGAAGTTGAAACCCAGGCGCTCCGCAATCCACGAACCGAGGGCACCAACGAGCAGCACCTCGAGCGCGGCGAATGCCGCAATGATCAGCCATGGCTGGGCGACGAGAAGTCCGGCGGCATCGAAGGTCGGTGCAGCCGCGGCGAGTGTCGCCGGGCTCGATGGCTCCGTACGGAGTCCGAAGCGCTCCTGCAATCGCGCGCGCTCGGAGGCCAGGGAGTCCGGGTGCTTGTCGGGCTCGAGCGCGACATCTCGCGGCGGCGGTGGCGCCGCGCCGAAGCGGTTCTCCCCGGGCGTGCCGGGCCACGCGAGCAGAATGAATTCTGCAAGCACACCCAGGTAGGGAATGAACCCGAGCAGCTGGAACCATCCGCTGAGCCCGACGTCGTGCAGTCGCCTCACTGATGCCGAGATCAGTGGCAGCAGCAACACGATCAGGAAGGACAACCAGAGCCAGCCCACGGGATGCGGTGTCGCTCCTGGCTCGCTGCCCGTCATCAGGCCGGCAATGACCGTCAGTCCGAGCAAGATGAGTACGCTGACCAGCACGAACATCCAGAATTCCGTCCGGTGCGCCCGTCCCTGGAACGTTGCGCACTTCCGCCATGCAAGCAGGAACCAGTGCATGCGACACCTCGTGGTTGGTACGCCTGGCCGACGTC
>DASUOW010000218.1:0-9234 GCA_036276435.1 Gemmatimonadales bacterium | reverse complement strand
CGCCGGCGGTCGCTGACGTTCCGGAGCTCCTCGAGGAAGTAGCGGAAGGTGTCGGGCTGGAGCGTGAGCTGCTCGTTGTTCACCGGCTCGATGAGCCGGAGGATCGAGTCCTGGCAGGCCGCCAGGCCGATGGCGCCCGCGAGCGACAGCGCGAGCCAGAGACGACGCATGGTCACTTGAGTTCCTCCCACCGCGGAATGGACGTGGCCAGGAAGAGGCGCAGCTCGCTCGCCTTGCGGTTGACGTCCGAGCGATCGGTGTACGCGCTCCAGCGCCACAGCTGGTTGTAGGCGGCGCCCACGCCCCAGCGCTGGCGGAAGAAGTAGCGGGCCTCGGCGTTGAGGAAGAGCATCTGGTGCTGCGCCGGGAAGCCGCTGATGACGGGGATGAAGCGGTAGTTCGCGGTGGCCCCGACGATGGCCTTGCCCTGCCAGATGGCGCGCATCTCGCCCCGGCCGCCGAGCCCGATGCCGTAGTCGTAGTCGCGGCCTTCCTGCGTGAGGAAGTAATCGGACTGGACCGCCGCGATCGGGTTGAAGGTGCCCACGGCGTCGAAATACAGCATCGGGCCGCGCCTGGGCTTCGTGGCATGCAGCCAGCCGCCCTGGAAGCCCTGCGCCCCGAACTCCACCATGGGGTTCGACTGGTACTCGTAGGTCATGAAGGCGGCGAGCTGGCTGCGGCTGTCCTCGCGGCCGAGCACCTTGCCGCCGAGGCTGCCGCGCACGTTGAGGTCCGTGAGCGGGCGCACACCCTCGCCGGGGTTGAAGGCGACCAGCAGGTTCAGGCGGAAGTGCGAGAACGGCTCCTCGGTCACGTCGCGCAGCGCGCTGCCGTAGACCAGGGCGGCGCCGATGTAGCCCGTCGTGATCGCGTCGGAATTCGAGATGCTCTCATTGGGCGAGAAGACCCGGTACCCCGCCTCGAGATTGGCGAAGACCGTGGACGGCCGCCACTCCTCGGGGTTGCGGCTGCGCTTGAACATCGTGCCGTCCACCGCCCGGTTGAAGCCGCGCACCGGGTCGATCAGCGTCGCGCCGATCTCGCGGAAGACGCGCTCGGTGCCGCTCGACGTGTTGTCGAGGGTGAGCGCCGACATGCGGGAGAGCATCTCACCGAGCGCGATGCCGCCCAGCGTCGTGTTCAGCAGGTCGTTCGGCGACGGTGCCCAGACCTCGAAGAACAGCTCCCACATCAGGCTGCCGCCGAACACCCACGGCACCGACTGCCAGAAGCTGTAGCCGTTGCTGCGCGCCGCGCTGAAGTAGTGGCTGCCGTGGTACGGGTGCGCGAACTGGTTGTTGACGAACTGGTTGTTGTCCCAGTGCCACGGGTACTTGAGGTTGTCGACCCAGGACTGAGGAGTCCACATGGCCCACTCCTGGCCATGTATTCGACTATAGGCGTTCGGGATGAATTGGACGATCATGAGCTCGCCGACGCCGCGCCAGAAGCGCTTGGGGCGGTTGCCCTGGGGGATGCACTCGATCTCGAGGCACGGAAGGGTCGTGTCGCTGACGAAGGGCTCAGGGCGCGTCGTGTCCGGAGCCTGCTCCCAGAGTTCCGGCGGCGCCGCGATCGGCGTCAGCAGCGAGGCGCCCAGCCACGCCGTATCGAGCCGGGCCCGCAGCCCGTCGGCCGCCGCGGTATCCTCGACGGAGGGGAACGCCGCCATGGCGTACGGCCCCTGGGCCTGCGCCGGCGCGATGATCGCCAGGGTGGCGAGCAAGGCTCCGGCGATGGTCAAGGCTCGCATGAGGTCTCTCGATGTCCGGGGCCGACCTGGCGTGCGGCTAGTCCGCCTCGGGAATCGGCGCATCCTCGCTCACGCCCTTGAGCGAGAAGTCCACGCGGCCGCGGCCGGTGCTGAGGATGAGGTCGATGGTCCAGTCGCCGGGCACGCCGACCTCGGTGTCGGTGTTGAGTTCCCACTCGAGGATGGTGGAGTCCACCACGGTGCCCACCGCGTCGCGGATGACGACCAGGCCGTAGCCGTGGTGCAGGAACGAGCGGTGGAAGAACAGCGCGCGGGGCTGGTCGTTGCGCCACGTCCAGCGCCGGCGGTCGCTGACGTTCCGGAGCTCCTCGAGGAAGTAGCGGAAGGTGTCGGGCTGGAGCGTGAGCTGCTCGTTGTTCACCGGCTCGATGAGCCGGAGGATCGAGTCCTGGCAGGCCGCCAGGCCGATGGCGCCCGCCACCGAGAGCGCGAGCCAGAGACGACGCATGGTCACTTGAATTCCTCCCACCGCGGCAGCGCGGTCGTCACGAACAGGCGCAGCTCGCCGGATTTCCGGTTGAAGTCCGACCGGTCGGTGTACGCGCTCCAGCGCCGCAGCCCCTCGTAGGTCAGGCCGACGCCAAGGCGGTGCTTGAAGTAGTAGCGGGCATCGAAGTTGGCCCGCAGCAGCTGGTGCTGCGCCGGGAAGCCGCTGATGACGGGGATGAAGCGGTAGTTCGCCGTCACGCCGACGAGGGCCTTGCCGCCCCAGATGGCCCGCACTTCGCCCCGGCCGCCGAGGCCGATGCCGTAGTCGTAGTCGCGGCCTTCCGCGACGAGGAAGTAGTCGGACTTGATCGCCGCGATCGGGTTGAAGATCGCCGTGGCATCCAGGTACCAGGTCGGCCCCTTCTTGCCGCGCGACGCCTGCGACCAGCCGCCCTGGAAGCCCTGTGCGCCGAATTCGATCACCGGGCTCGAGCTGTACTCGTAGGTCATGAAGCCCACGAGCTGGCTCGCCTTGCCCTCGCGCCGGGCGAGGCTCTTGCCCCCGAGGCTGCCGCGCACGTTGAGCTCGGAGAGCTTGCGCGCATTCTCGCCGGGGTTGAAGGCGAGCAGCAGGTTGAGGCGGAAGTGCGAGAACGGCGCCTTCGTCACGTCGGTGACGCCGTTGCCGTAGACCACGCCCGCCCCGAGGTAGCCGGTATTGAGGGCGTTGGGGTCGGTGACGTCCCAGTCGGTGGCGAAGCGCCGGTAGCCCAGCTCGAGGTTGGCCTGGATGGTGCTCGGCCGCCACTCGTCGGGGGTGCGGCTGCGCTTGAACATCGTGCCGTCGAGGGCACGGTTGAACCCGCGCACCGGGTTGAGCAGCGTCGCGCCGATCTCGCGGAAGACGCGCTCCGTGCCCGACGCCTCGTTGTCGAGGGTGAGCGACGACATCCGGTAGAGCATTTCACCGAGCGCGATGCCGCCCAGCGAGGTGTTCAGCAGGTCGTTCGGCGCAGGGGCCCAGACCTCGAAGAACAGCTCCCACATGAGGCTGCCGCCGAAGGCCCACGGCACCGACTCCCAGAAGTTGTAGCCGTTCGTGCGTGCCGAGTTGAAGTACAGGCTGCCGTGGTACGGATGCGAGAACTGGTTGTTGAGGAACGCGTTGTTGTCCCACTGCCACGGGTACTTGATGTTGTCGGCCCAGGACTGGAGCGTCCACTGGGACCACTCCTTGTCCTGCAGCCGGCTGAAGGCGTTGGGGATGATGTTGACGACCACGACCTCGCCGAGGGCGCGCCAGAAGCGCTTCTTGCGCGTGCCGGGCTCCGCGCACTCGAACTCGAGGCAGGGCAGGGTGGTGTCGCCCCGGAAGGCCGACGGGCGCGTGGTGTCCGACCCCGCTGACGCGAGCGCCAACGCCGACGGCTCGGGGATCGGCGTCAGCAGCGTGGCGCCGAGCCAGGCGGTGTCGAGCGGGGCGCGGAGGTCGACGGCCGACGTGGTGTCGTCGGCCACCGGGAACAGCGCGTGGATGAACGGACCCTGGGCCTGAGCCGGTCCGGCCAGGCCAAGACAGGCCAGCGCTATCCCCGCGAGGAGGGGTGCTCGCATGAAACGTCTCGCTTTGTCGTGGGGCACGTCCGGCGGTGCACTCGCCCGGACCCGTGTGCATGCAATTATACATGCACGCGTCGCCTGAAGCCTTGGCCCTGGGGCCAATGAGGAGGGGTTCATGGACCGTGCGGCCGCCCAGCGACGGGCCGATCAGGTGCGGGCCTTCCAGCAGGAGCTCGTCCTGTTGGAGCGGGAGGGGGTCTTCACGCCCGATCCCGCGCTGCGGCACCGGCTGGCCGCGCACCACACGGCGCTCCTCGATGGACTCGCCCGGCAGTTCGACGTGGACACCACGCCACGGACCGCCCAGCTCTCCCTCGGCATGCGCGTGGCCGCCCTGCTCGGCGCCGTGGCGCTCATCGCGGCGGTGGTGCTGTTCTTCCTGCGCTTCTGGGGCGGCATCCCGGTGGCGGGGCAGGTGGCCCTGCTCGTCGCGGCGCCGCTGCTCATGCTCGGCATCATGGCGTACGCCACGACCAGGCCGGGGGCGCGTCCGCTCGCGGAGCTGTTCGCGCTCGTCGCCCTCGGCGCATTCGTGCTGGAGCTCTCCGCCCTGCAGTCCATCTTCGCGCTGCGCGAGTCGCCGCACGGCTTCCTCGCCTGGGGCGCGCTCGGCCTGGCCCTCGGTCACGGCTACGCCTTCCGCGGCCCCGGCACGGCGGGCGTGGCACTCGTGGCCTGGTGGCTGGTGGCGATGCTCGCGGAGGCCACGGGCGGCACGTGGCGCGATCCGGTGCGCGTGCCGGAACTCGCGGTGGCGGCCGGGTTCGTCCTGTTCGGGCTCGGCATGCTCGCGCGCCTGCGACCGCCGGAGATGCCGCCCAGCTACCGGCTCGTCGGCCTGACGGCCGCGTTCGCCGCCCTGCTGCTGCTCGCCACGAGCGGGAGCATGAACGGCCTCGGGCTGTCGCGGCACGCCGCGGAGATCGTCTACCAGCTCCTCACGCTTGCGACGAGTGCGGCGGTCATCGTCATCGGCGTGCGGCGCGGATGGCGGGAGACGATCGTCGCCGGCGCGGGCGCCTTCCTGCTCCTCGCCGTGATCAAGTCGGTGGACTGGTTCTGGGACTGGATGCCGCGCTACCTGTACTTCCTGACGCTCGGACTGGTGGCGCTGCTGGTGGTGCTGGTGCTCCGGCGCTGGCGCCTCGCGGGGAGGCCGGAATGAGGGCGCGCGGGTGGGTGGTGGTCGGCATCGTGCTGCTGGCCACGGCGGTCGCGCTGGCGGAGGCGCTCTGGAACCGGAGCGCCGTCGGCCGCGAGACGGTGCTGACGGACCGCGAAGCGCCCATCTCGGGCGGCGGCCGCGACGAGACGGCCCGCTGGATGCGGCTCGAGTACGTCGCGCCCACCGACTCGGCGTGGGGTGGCTGGCTCGGCACGGCGCGGCTGGCGGCCCTCGGCGCCGACACCACGGTGGACGCGGTGCGGCGGCGACAGATGGATGCGCGGCCGGCGTTCGCCGTGCTCGAGTTCGATGGGCCGGCGTGGCAGGACTACGTCGTCGAGCGCATCGCCGGGTACGAGCGCACGCTCGTCGGCGACAGCTCGGCGATGCGCCGGGACTCGCTGCTGACGCTCTTCCGCTCGGGCCTCGAACGCGACTCGCGGCTCATCATGGTGGATGCGGGTCCCGACGCGGCGGCACTCGCCGCGCGCTATCCCGATCCGGCGCGTCACCTGATCCTGCCGGCCGTGGTGCGGACCTTCGTGGAGCACCGCTTCGTCGGCCCGTCGGCGCCGGTGGACACGGTGCTCGGCAGCCGGGTCGAGCTCGAGCACCGGCGCCTGCTGGTGAGTGACGAGCAGGTGCGCGTCGTCCGCGAGCCCAGTGGCGCGGCCGGCTATCGCGTCACGCTGGCGACGGGGCGGAGCCACGCCCCTTGGGTGCGAAAGGTGGAGCCGGAGTGACCGGCGGCGCTCAGCCCCGCCGCAGGTCCTGGAAGCGCCGCACGAAGCCGCGGTCGAGGTAGTCCTTCAGCCGCTGCGCCCACGGCGTGGCGACCGCCGTGCGGCCGCGCACGAAGATCGCGCGCCCCGCATTGGTGCCGATGAGGGCGAGATGGTCGCGCTGCGGTCGGTACTCGCGCGTCACCGGCTTGCCGGTGGCGAGGGCCGCGAGGTTCTTCGCGAGCACCGGGCCCTGCCGCACCGCGTAGGCGCCGGCCTTCGGCATCCAGGGCGCCTCGCGCAGGGAGGCCGCGTCGCCGGCGGCGAAGACCGTCGGGTGCGACACCGAGCGCAGGGTGCCGTCGACCAGCACGAAGCCCGCCTCGTCGGTGGCGAGTCCCGCGTCGCGCGCGAGCGGCATGGCCGTGACGCCGGCGGTCCACACCACGAGGTCGGCGGGCATGCGCGCCCCGAAGCCCACCACCAGCGAACCCTCCTCCACCGCCTCGACGCGGGCGCCGAGCGCCACGCCGATGTCGCGATTCCGCAGTTCGCGCAGCGCGACGTCGGCGGCCGCCAAACTGCGGCCCGCGAGCAGCTGCGGACCCTGCTCGAGCAGCGCCACGCTGCCGCGGCCGGCGAGCCGCGCGCGGACGGCGAACGCCGTCTCGATGCCCGTGGCACCGCCACCCACGACCGCGACGCGCACGCCGGTCGGCGCGCCGTCGAGCGCGGCGATGAGGGCGCGGGTGCGCTCGAGCGGCCGCACCGCATGGGTGCGCTCCGCCACGCCCGGCACCTCGAGCCCCGCCGGGGCGGCGCCGGTGGCGATCGACAGGTAGTCGTACTCGAGCGGACGGCCGCCGCCCACCTGGACGCGCCGCTCCTCGAGCTCCACGCGTTCGGCGCGCCGTTCCACGAAGCGCGCCCCCGCCTGCCGCGCGAGGGCCGCGAGGTCGAAGGTGCAGTCGGATTCCGTCAGGAGGCCCGCGAGGAGGCCCGGCAGCATCGCGGCATGGGCGTGCTGCGCGGTGGGGCTGACCAGCGTGACATCGGCACCCGGGAGGCGGCCGGCACGCAGCGCCTCGAGCACGAAGAGATGCGCATGCCCGCCGCCGAGGAGGACGAGCCGCATCCGGCTAGCGCGCCGGCCGGAGCAGTCGCCGCTTCTCGTCGAGGTCGTCGCGCATCCCGCCGCAGACCAGGTCGCAGAGCCGGAAGACGTTCGGGTCCGCGATGCGGTAGAGCGCGGTCGTGCCCTCCTTGCGGCGCTGCACGAAGCCCATGCGGTGCAGCAGCTGGAGATGCTTGGAGACGTTGGCCTGGCCGGCGCCGACCTCGTCGACGAGGTCGCCCACGGAGCGTTCGCCGTCGCGGAGGGCCTGGAGCAGCCGCAGCCGCATCGGCTCTCCGAGGGTGCGGAAGCGCTCCGCGACGAGGGTGGCATTGGCGTCGTTCAACTGGATCATGCACCCTCCGGGGGCTGGGACTACCCGTAATGTATAACCGTGTGGTTGAGAAGGCATCCTCTGCCCCGCCGGTCAGAATGACAAACGGGGTCCTGTCACGATGGCCGACCCGGCTGGCACGCGGGCTGCAAAATCCCGGGCCGGTGCCGGACGGGTGATCCGGCCGACAGGACACAATCACGGAGGCAGCCATGACGATCGGACTGGCGCGCCGGCCTGCAGACTCCCTCTTCGCGCTGCGCCGGCTCAACTCGATGCTCGACGACGCGTTCGCCAACTGGCCTGCGCTCGGCGAGAACGGCTCGGTGACCTCGGCCTGGGTGCCGGCGGTCGATATCACCGAGAACAAGGAAGTGGTGCGCATCACCACCGAACTGCCGGGGGTGCGGCCCGAGGACGTGAAGCTCTCGGTCGAGAACAGCATCCTCTCCATCCGCGGCGAGAAGCGGTCGACCCACGAGGAGAAGACCGACCGCATGCACCGCTACGAGCGGCAGTACGGCAGCTTCGAGCGGACCTTCTCGCTCCCGAGCACGGTGGACGTGGAGCGCATCGAGGCGCGCTACGACAACGGTGTGCTGACGGTGGAGCTGCCGAAGGTGGAGAAGGCGAAGCCGAAGCAGATCGAGATCAAGGCGCAGGCGTAGCCGCGCACGCGTCACCAGGACGGCCGACGCGGCCCCCGCAGAGGGGGCCGCGTCGTGTCGTGTCGTAGCGCTACGGACATGACGATCCGCTGCCGTGCGGATTGCCGCGTGCGTGCGGCGTTCGTTAGTCTGGGCACGTGTCACTCGTACTGCCGCTGCATCGCATCGCATTGACGCATCGCGTCGCACCCCTCGCCGTCCGCGCCCCGCTCGTTGCCGCGGCCGACGATATCCGCACCACGCTTGGCAGCACGCTGCCAGACGGGGCGGGCGTGATCGTGCTGGCCACCTGCAATCGCTTCGAGGTGCAGGGCTGGGGCGATCCGTCGCTGCCCGAGCGCGCCCGCGCACT
Organism: Gemmatimonadales bacterium; assembly: GCA_036276435.1. Classification (GTDB taxonomy): domain Bacteria; phylum Gemmatimonadota; class Gemmatimonadetes; order Gemmatimonadales; family GWC2-71-9; genus JAGGAG01. The sequence goes on along the minus strand of DASUOW010000218.1, from coordinate 1,053 downwards.
CGTGGCATCGGTGCGCCCCGATGCCGTCGCGCGGCTCGAGGTGCACGAGGGCCGGCCTGCACTGACGAGCATGATCCGCGTGGCGGCAGGACTCGACTCGCTGGTGCGCGGCGAGCGGGAGATCGTCGGCCAGATGCGACGCGCCTGGCTGCTTGCGCGCCGTAATCGCTGGACGGTCGGCGGTCTCGACCGGCTCGTGCCGATGGTGATGGAGTCCGGCCGGCGCGTGCGGGCGCGCCTGCAGGGCGGCCGCGTGCACCGCTCGGTGGCGAGCGCCGCGGTGGAACTGGCGGCGCGGCACCTGGGCCCGAGGCGCGGCGAGGTGCGTGTCGCCGTCCTCGGAGCGGGCACCGTGGCCGGCGGCGTGCTCGAGGCGCTGCCCTCGCTCGCGTCGCATGACGCCCTGCAGGTGACCGTGATCGCGCGACGCCAGCCGCGCGGCATGCACCGGCTGGTGCGCCCGTGGACCGAGCTCGCCGAGGCGCTGGTTGGGGCCGACGTGGTGTTCGTCGCCACTGGCGCTGCGCGGCCGGTGCTCGATCACGCGCTGCTCGCACCGGCGCTCAGCGCGCGGCGAGGTGCACCGGTGCTCGTGGTGGACCTCGCGGTACCGCCCAACGTCGCGGCCGACGTGCGCGCCGCGCCCGGCGTGCAGGTGCTCGACGTGGACGACCTGCCGGCGGGCGTGCCGGCCCCGGTGGCCGCCGAGAGCGAGACGCTGGTGGCGGAGGAGGTGGATGCGTGCCTGCAGGAGATGCTGGTGCGCTCGACGGCGCCGCGGCTCAGCGAGCTGCATCAGGAGGGTGAGTCGCTCGTCTCCGAGGAGCTGGTGCGCACCTTCGGCGCGCTCGGGCCGCTCGCGCCGGAGGTGCAGGTGGAGATCGAGCGCCTCGCGCACCGTCTGGCCCGGCGGCTCCTCTTCCCGGCGAGCCACGCCGTCCGCGACGTGGCACGCGAGGCGTGGCCACCCTTCCCGACCTGCAGCGGGTGCCAGCGCACCCACCCGCAAGGCACCTAGCGATCGACCCCTAGGCGCGCAGCACCGTGAGTGGT
>DASUOW010000217.1:0-6578 GCA_036276435.1 Gemmatimonadales bacterium | reverse complement strand
CTGCGGGGCCTCGCAATGAGCAAAGGCAGGATCCTCGCTCCATGCCCGGTGTCCTACCAAGACCGGGAGGCCCGATGACCGCACCAGTCGACTACAACGTCCACGTCCACCGCAGCATCACCGTCGCGAAGCCCGCGCTCGAGCTCTATCGCGAGTGGCGCACGCCGCAGCGGCTCGCCGATTTCGTGCACGGGGCCGATCCGGTCACCGTGATGGACGATCGCCGCTATCGCTGGGTGGTGCGCATTCCCGGCATCGGCTGGAAGACGTGGGCATCCGAGGTCGCCGAGGACCGCCCGGGCGAGACGATCGTGTGGCGCACCGTCGGCGAGACCGACCTGCCGCACGAGTGGACGGTGCGCTTCGAGCCGGCGGACGACCCGCTCTCCACCGTCGTCACCCTCGAGATCCGCAGCCACGTCACGGGCGGCCAGGTCACCGATGCGCTCGCGCGCCTCACCGGCCGCTCGCTCGACGACCACGCCGCGGTGACGCTGCGGAACTTCAAGCAGCTCATGGAGACCGGCGGCATCGCCGGCGAGCGGCCCGCGCGGCTGCGCCCGAGTCCCGCGCGCCGCCGCGCGATGCTGGCCATCATGGGCGCGGCCGCCGTCTCGTTCGTGCTGGTGCGCCGGCAGCGGGCCCGCCGGCGCCGTTTCCGCTGGCTCGGCCCCTAGCCGCGCGCCGATTCCTCGCCGAGGGCCTCGAGCATCGCGGGCGTGTCGATGTAGGCCGCGAACCGCACCAGCCGGCCCTCCCGCACCGTCCAGACGTGCACGATGTCGAGGTCGATCGGCTTGCCCGAGGCGCGCGCCGTGCCGCGGAGCCGTCCCACCACCGCCACGTCGCTGCCCGCCGGGATGTAGGCCACGGGCTCCGGCGTCGCGTCGGTGTGCTCCGCAAGGAGCCGGAAGAACGTCTGCGCTCCCTCGAGCCCCCGGTGCACACCGCCCCACGGCAGCAGCGTGGTCTGCACCACCTCGATGCCCGGGTCGAGCAGCGCCATCACCGCCGCGACGTCGCGCCGCGCGTACGCCTCGTAGCCCCGCCGCACCAGTTCGACATTCTCGTTCATGGCACCACCAGCGTGTCAGGACCGCTCACCTTCTCGATGTGGCAGCCCTGCGGCGCGCTGAATCCGTAGAAGGCCTCCGTCGCCGCACCCTCGCCCCGCGACGCCGTGACGCGGAACTGCTCCACGCCGCTCGGGATGAGGCGGGTCGCGTTGTCGTCGAGGATGACGTAGTAGCCGGAGACGAGGTCGATGATCGACGTGACCGGCACCAGCTCTCCCGTGCGCACGTGGTAGGTCCGCACCGTGGCGTCGGTCACGGGCTCGGCGTTCGCATCGGCCACGAATACCGTCGCCGTGCGGAACTCCTCGGTGCACGCCACCGGCTCGTCGTCGTCGCACGCGGCGGCGAGAAACAGGAGGAGCAGCAGCATCCAGCGGTGCGCGTTCACGCGCGGTCCCGGCGCCCGAGCGCCGCGGCGTCCGCCGCCGCGATGCGCTGCTCCGCCACCCGCCAGTCGATCATCGGCGCCACCTCCTCGTCGGCGAACGCGAGCGTGGCCTGCGCGCGCTCGAGCACCACTTCGCCGCCGGGCACCAGCCGGCCGAACTCGAGCTCGGCCCGGCGGCAGAACCGCTCCTGCCGCGCGCGATCCGCGAAGTCGAGCGGCAGCCCCGCCGCGTGCAGCCGCGCGTGCATCGCCTCGTGCAGGATCGTCGCCGCCACCTCCGCGTCCTCGTGCCGCGGGTTCACGCAGAAGGTGAGCTCCACGATGCACGTGCCGTCGTTGGGATCGTACGCGCCGCGGCAGGGATAGCGCACCACGAGCAGCCGGCTGAAGTCGCGGCGGAGCCGGCGGAAGTGCCACGGCACGTGGCGCTCCAGCAGGCCCAGCGAGCGGTCGAGCCGCGCGAGCACGTCCGCGGTGCGGATGTCGGGTCGGCTGTTGAGCACCGCCACCGGGAGCCCGCGCACCTCGTGCGCCGACGGCGTGGTCGTCGCGGGGGCCGCGGCGTGCGGGCTCAGCCAGTCCAGGATGCGGTCGAGCATCGTGCCTCCATCTTCGCGTCGCCGGTCACCGGAGGCCGAGCGACTCGTTCGGCGCGAGCAGCGCGCGCACCAGCGGCGCGATGTCCAGCTGGTCCGGCCGCTCGCCCACCAGCCGATGCACCAGCGCGCGCACGTCCGCGCCCCGCATGTCGGCCCGCGCCACCACCAGCGGGATCTCGCTGTCCTGCCGCGTCGGGCTGCCGTGCCACGAGCGGTACTCGTGCGAGAAGTAGAACCGCTCCTCGATCGGCCGCTCGCTGCCGGTGCGCGCGAGCAGCAGGATGTCGCCCGCGTGGTCGCCGTAGGGCCCGAGCGTCAGGCCCTCCAGCCGCCGCTCGAGGTCGAGCAGGTCGGGCCGCGGGTGGCGCGCGAGCCAGCGGTGCAGCGGCACGAGCCGGCGCCCGTCCCACACCGAGAGCGGTGCCGTCACGTCGTCCGCCGACGGCGTCCGCACCAGGATCAGGTCGAGCGTGCCCTGCAGTTCCGGCACGCCCTCGCCCCGGCGGTTCGCCGCGTCGAACGCGCGCACCACGGGCAGCACGTCCTCCTCGAGGCGCGGCGGGCGCTCCCACATGCAGCGCAGGCCCGGCTCCAGGCAGGTGGAGCGGTCCGCCAGGTAAATGAACGCGAACGCGCCCTGGTACGCCACGGTGGCCTGGAAGTCGGCGTCCGCCGAGTCGGGCTCGAGCACGAAGGGGCGCAGGCGGAACCCGGCGCGCGCGAGCACGGCCGGCGGCTCGTCGTCGCCGTCGGTGCCGAGCGCGTGCCGGTCGTCGTTCAGCGTGGGGGTGTGCCCATGGTCGGCCACCATGACGATCCACGTGTCGTCGAGCGCGCCGGCCGCGCGGTACGCGTCGAGCACCGCGGCCACCGCGGAGTCGAGCACCTCCGTGAGGTAGGCGCGCTCGGAGGCGAGCGGGTCGGGCGCCAGATGGGTGTAGAGGTCCACGCCCGGGAAGTACACCGTGAGCACGTCGGGAATGCCGTGCTCCTCGAGGTTCTTCACCAGGCTCCGCGTGGCGCCCCGATCGAGCTCGGCGTACAGCTCGCGCTCCACCGTCTCGTCCGACGCGCCGCGGATGGCCGCCGTCATGAGGTCGCCGAACGACTTCGCGGAGGGAAGCACCAGCAGGTCGGCGCCGTGATGCACCTGCGACAGCGAGACGTACGAGCGCAGCTGCACCTGGTCGTAGAGCGTCGGCACGCGCACCAGCGCCGACATGAGGCTGTCGGAGTACACCGCGAGCGCGTGCTCGTTGCCGTCCACCGACACCGGCGCCGGCGCGTGGAAGCGCCCCGTGCGCCGCTCGAACCACTCGTTGCCCGGCACGCCGGTGCGCCCCGGCGGCTCGCCGGTGAACACCGAGGTCCACGCCGCGATGGTGGTGGACGGCAGGATGCTGAGCACGCCGGGCACGGCGTAGCCGTGCGCGTACTCGCCGCGCTCGCCCGTCGGGCGCCCGAGCACCGCGGCGAGCGACGGCATGCCGCCGGAGGCGAGCGCCTCGTGCAACTCGTCGGCGCCCACGCCGTCGAAGGCGAGGATGATGGCGCGCGGCCCGCCGCGCGCGGGACGCATCGGCTCGCGCAGCTTCGTGTCGCCGCCGCGGCCGACCAGCTCGAGCAGCTGGCCGGGGGGCGTGCCGGTCGCCGCGAGCCAGACGCCTCCGGCTACTACGACGAGCAGCAGGGTACCACCGAGGATCCACGGCCATCGCCGTGGCCCGTGCCCACCTTGCCCGGTGGCCGCGTTGGTCCGACGTTTCACCATACGATGCCCGATTCAGAAGCCCGGCGCCCCGCGCGCCCCACTCCTGCGAGTACCCGGCGCGAGCTCGAAAGGCTCGAGCGGGACCTCGACCCGACCACCCCGACCCAGGCGGAGGCGCACCTCGAGCGCTACCGCAGCTTCGCGTGGCTGATGGACGAGTCGATCAAGCTGCCCATCGTCCCGTTCCGCATCGGGCTCGACGCCGTCATCGGCCTCATCCCCGGCGCCGGCGACCTCGTGCTCGGCACCATGGGCACCTACGCGCTCTTCGTGGCGTGGCGCCTCGGTGCCCCCGGTCCCGTGCTCGCGCGCATGCTCGGCAACCTCGGCATCGACACGCTCATCGGCGCCATCCCGTTCGTCGGCGACCTCTTCGATGCCGGCTTCAAGGCCAACACGCGCAACCGCCGCGTGCTCGAGGCGTGGCTCGCGGAGCCGCGGCGCACCACGGCGCGCAGCAAGTGGATCTTCGTCGTGGCGTTCGCGCTGCTGCTGCTGATGGTGGGGCTGTCGCTGTGGCTGGCGTGGACCATCGTGTCGCTGCTGCTCACCTGGCTCCGCACCGGGAGCTTCCCCGCCTGAGGCCGGCGGGAGGTGTTTCCGAATTCCTCGAGGCGCCGACATGACCGTGGACATCCGGCCGTTCGCGCGGCTCGTCGCGCTCAACACCGACCTGCTGCTGAACGCCACCGACGGCCTGACAGACGAGGATGCGGCGCGCCGCCTCCAGCCCCACCTCAACTCCGTCGCGTTCCTCGTGGCGCACCTCACCGACATGCGGCACTACCTCGCCGTGCTGGCCGGGCAGCCGCGCGACAATCCGCTCACGCCGCTGCTGCAGCACGCGAAGTCGAACGACGACATCGCCGAGTGGCCACCCTTCGGGACGCTGCGGGGCTACTGGAGTACCGCCGGCGCCCACCTCGCCGCCATGCTGCCAGCGCTCGGCGACGAGCAGCTGGCCGCGCGCCTCGAGCGCCCCCTCCCCGGCGGCGACCCGACCCTGCTCGGCGGCATCGCCTTCGCGGTGCAGCACGAGTCGTATCACCTCGGCCAGATCGCGCAGCTGCGCCGCATGCTCGGCCATCCGCCGATGAGCTACCGGCGGCGCGCCACCTGAGGCTTTCCGCGGGCGCTTGACGATCGCTTGACCCTCTGCGGCCACGTTTCCCCTGACTTCCATCGGGGGACCCGATGTCCATCGCGCACCGCCTCCTGCTCGCCGCCGTCCTGTTCCCGGCGGGCGCCCTTCAGGCCCAGGCGCCCCTCGCGTCGCTCGAAGGCGCCCGCGTCCGCGTCACCTCGGACGTGCCGCTCCGGGGCACGCGGGTCACGGGCACCCTCACCACGCTGCCGGGCGATTCGCTGCGCATCGAGCGCGACGGTGACGCCGGCCCCATCACCTTCGCGGCGACGGACGTCAGGACGCTCGAGCGCCACGCCGGCACGCGGCACTACGCGGGCACGGGCGCGATCGTCGGCGGCTCGATCGGCGCCATCGCCGGCGCGATCGGCTCGATCGCGTTCTGCGCCAACTTCACGCTGATGGGTGGCGATCCGGAATGCGGAGGGAGCGACGCGGCGCAGGCCGGCGCCCTGGGCGGCCTCGGCGGCGCCGCCGTGGGCGGGCTCCTCGGTGCGCTGGTCGGCAGCGTGATCAGCGGGCCGAAGTGGGAGCGTGTCAGCGCGACGCCCGCGATGGTGGGCGGTGCTCCCGGCGTCGCGCTGTCGTGGCGGTTCTAGCGCGGCACGCGGCTCACGCGATCGGCGCGATCACCGAGAACACGGCGCCCTGCGGATCCCGCAGCATCGCCCAGCGGCCGATGCCCGGCGCGTTCTCCGGCCCCATGAGCACCTCGCCGCCGAGCGCGGTGGCCTGCTGCACCGTCGCGTCGCAATCGGCGCACGCGAAGTAGGTGAGCCACCCGGCGGTGGCGTCGCCCATCGCCGGCGTGATCTGCGCGCACCCCGCCTTCGGCGTGCCCTCGGCCATGAAGACGGTGTACTCGCCCTCCGGCATCTCCATCGAGCTCTGCTCCCACCCGATCAGCTTGCCGTAGAACGCCGCCGCCTTCGCGCGGTCGGGCGACATCACCTCGTTCCAGCACATCGAGCCCGGCTCGTCGCGCACGCCGACGCCCGCGTGGTGCATCGCCTGCCACACGCCGAAGACGCCGCCGGTCGGATCCTGCAGCACCGCCATGCGCCCGTGCTCCATCACGTCGAACGGGGCGGCGAGCACGGTGCCGCCGAGCGCGGGAACCTGCGCCGCCGTCTCGTCCGCGCTGGCCACCGCGACGTAGTTGAACCAGTGCGACGGGATGTGCTGCGCCTTCTCGGCGTCGCTCATCTGGTACATCGCCGCGACCTCGTGGCCGTCGAGCTGGCACATGATGTACACGCCGCCGGGAATCGGCACCTCGCGCATCGTCCAGCCGAACAGCGCCGGGTAGAACCGCTTCGCACCCTCGGCGTCGGAGCTGCAGAGCTCGATCCAGCAGAAGGTGCCTGGGGCATGCGACGTCATGGTGGGCATCGGGGAAACCCTCCGGTGGCAGACCGCGTTGTGGATGAAGACCGCGCTTCCGATGTATCCTTCAGGCTGGCAACCCGCAACCAGCCGCCGGCTCTCGACCACGAGGCTTCCGATGACGTTCGCCCGTTCCGCTTTCGCCCTCTTCACCACCCTCGCCGCCGCGGGAGCACTGCACGCGCAGGAGAACCAGCGTCCCAAGGCGTTCAAG
>DASUOW010000216.1:0-7186 GCA_036276435.1 Gemmatimonadales bacterium | reverse complement strand
CGTGGTCGAATCGTGGTGGAGCGCTCCACGCGCCTGCCCTACACGCCGGACCAGGTCTGGGCGTGGCACGTGCGGCCCGGCGCCTTCGAACGCCTCACGCCGCCGTGGGAGCACGCCCGGGTGCTCGAGCGCCCGGCGTCGCTCGACAACGGCAGCCGCGTGGTGCTCGAGGTGCGCGTGGGACCCGTGCCCGTGCGCTGGGTGGCCGTGCACCGCGACGTGACGCCGGGCCGCGGGTTCGTGGACGAGCAGGTCGAGGGACCGTTCGCGCACTGGGTGCACGAGCACCTGTTCTCGCCCGATCGGGACGGCTGCATGGTCACCGACCGCATCACCTGCACGCCGCCGCTGGGCGCGGCGGGCGGGTTCTTCGCCGGCCCGTTCCTCCGGGCGAAGCTCGAGCGCATGCTGCGCTACCGCCACGCCGTGCTGGGCGCCGACCTCGACCTGCATGCGCGCGCGGGGCTCGCGCCGATGCACGTCGCGGTCACGGGCGCGAGCGGCCTCGTGGGCTCCGCGCTCGTGCCGTTCCTCACCACCGGCGGCCACCGCGTGACGCGCCTGGTGCGGCGCTCCCCCGGCGCCGGCGAAGTGCAGTGGCAGCCGGAGGCCGGCACCATCGACGTCGCCGCACTCGAGGGCGTCGACGCCGTCGTGCACCTCGCCGGGGAGAGCATCGCGGGCGGGCGCTGGACCCCCGAGCGCAAGCGCGCGCTACGCGAGAGCCGCACCGGCCCCACGTCGCTGCTCGCGACGGCGCTCGCGCGCATGGAGCGCCGGCCGCGCGCGCTGGTGTCGGTGTCGGCCACCGGTTTCTACGGCTCGCGCGGCAGCGAGGTGCTGCTGGACGAGAGCGGTCCGGGAGAGGGATTCCTTGCCGGACTCGCGCAGGAATGGGAAGCCGCCACGGCACCCGCGGAGGCGGCGGGCATCCGTGTCGCGCACCCGCGCTTCGGCATCGTGCTGAGCCCGGCGGGCGGCGCGCTCGCGAAGATGCTGCCCGCGTTCCTGGCCGGCGCCGGCGGCCCGATGGGCGGCGGCGACCAGTGGATGAGCTGGAGCTCGATCGACGACACCGTCGGCATGCTCCACTTCGCCATCGCGTCGCAGGCCTCCGGGGCGTTCAACGCCGTCGCGCCCGCACCGGTGACCAACGCGCAGTTCGCCCGCCTCCTCGGCCGCGTGCTGCAGCGGCCGGCCATCGTGCCGGTGCCGGGCGCGGCCCTCCGCCTCCTCTTCGGCGAGATGGCCGACGGCACCGTGCTCGCGAGCGCGCGGGCCCTGCCCCGCCGGCTCGAGCGCTGGGGCTACCGCTTCATCCACACCGACCTCGAGCCCGCACTGCGGCACGTCCTCGGCCGCTGATCCTCCCGGCGATTATCTTCGCCACATGCCTCGCAATGCGGTCGTGCTGCTCTCGGGCGGGATGGATTCGGCCACCACGGCGGCCATCGCGCGCGACCAGGGGTTCGCCGTCCACGCCCTGAGCTTCCGCTACGGCCAGCGGCACGTCGTCGAGCTCGAGGCGGCCCGACGCGTGGCCCAGGCGCTCGGCATCGCGCGGCACGTCGTGCTCGACATCGACCTCCGGGCCTTCGGCGGCTCGGCCCTTACCGATGCCATCGCGGTCCCGAAGGACCGTCCGCTGGCGGCCATGGGCGAGGGCGTGCCCAGCACCTACGTGCCCGCGCGCAACACGATCTTCCTGGCCTTCGCCCTGGCCTTCGCCGAGACGCTCGCCGCCACCGACATCTTCATCGGCGCGAACGCCGTCGACTACAGCGGCTATCCCGACTGCCGCCCGGAATTCCTCGCCGCCTTCCAGCAGATGGCCCGCCTCGGCACCCGGATCGGCAGCGAGGGCGCGCCGCTCACGATCCACGCGCCGCTGATCGAGCTCTCCAAGGCCGACATCGTCCGCCGCGGCCACGCGCTGGGCGTGGACTTCGCGCTCACCCGCACCTGCTACGATCCCGCACCCGACGGTGCGGCATGCGGGCACTGCGACGCCTGCCTGCTGCGGCTCAAGGGATTCCGGGAGGCAGGCCTCGAGGACCCGGCGCCGTACGCGGCGCGCTCGGGTGGCGCGGCGTGAGTTACGCCGTGAAGGAGATGTACTACACGCTGCAGGGCGAGGGGGCGCACGCGGGGCGCGCGGCCGTGTTCTGCCGCTTCGCGGGCTGCAACCTCTGGACGGGCCGCGAGGCGGACCGCGCCGAGGCCGTCTGCACCTTCTGCGACACCGACTTCGTGGGCACGGACGGCCCTGGAGGGGGCAAGTTCGCGACCGCCGCCGCCCTCGCCGACGCCGTCGCCGCGCAGTGGCCGGCAGGTGCCGAGGGGACGCGCTACGTGGTCTGCACGGGCGGGGAGCCGCTGCTGCAGCTCGACGTGCCCCTCGTCGAGGCCTTCCATGCGCGTGGGTTCGAGGTGGGCGTGGAGACCAACGGCACCCGGCCCGCGCCGGCCGGCCTCGACTGGATCTGCGTGAGCCCCAAGGCCGGCGCACCGCTCGTCCTCGCCGAGGGCGACGAGCTCAAGCTCGTCTACCCGCAGCCCGAGCCCGAGGCACAGCCGGAGCGGTTCGAGGCGCTCCGGTTCCGGCATTTCTTCCTGCAGCCCATGGACGGACCGGAGCGCGTGGCCAGCACGGCGGCCGCCGTGGCCTACTGCCTGGCGCATCCGCGCTGGAGGATGAGCCTGCAGACGCATAAGTTGCTGGGAATCCCCTGAGGCTTCGACGCGCGGCATGCACGGTTACTCCGACCGACTCCATCACGCCTTCTCGTTCGCGGCGAAGCACTACGCGCCGCGCGCGCCGAGTTCCGGCGCCGCCGAGTTCATCGCGCATCCCGGCAACCTGGCCGTCATCCTGGCCCGCTACGGCGCCGACCTCGCCACCGTCGAGGCGGGCGTGCTGCACCTCGTGCTCGAGGAGTGCGGCGAGCACCGCCTCCAGCTCGAGCGGAAGATCGCCGCCAAGTTCGGTCCGGTGGTGCTCGCCATCGCGCGGGACGCCGCCGAGCCGCGCTACGACGAGCGTGGCATGGAACGGCACTGGCACGCCGTGAAGCTGGACATGCTCGCGCACCTCGCCGTGGCCGAGCCGCGCGCGATCGACATCTGCGTCGCCGACGAGATCCACGCGAGCGGCGTGACGCTGACCGCGGTGCGCCGCCTGGGTTCCGAGTACGTGCGGACCGTCGCCAGCGCCTCCTCCGCGCAGATGATCTGGTGGTATCGCTCCCTGCTGGAGCTGCTCGAGGAGCGCGCCGACTGGCCGCACACCGGGATGCTCGAGGAACTCCGCATGCTCAGCGCCGATCTCGTGCGCGCGCTTCGCGCGCACGAGGATTGACCCTCCTGTCCCCCGTCATGCGATCCAGCGTCCTCGCCGGCGCCGCCGCGCTCCTCGCGGCCTGTGCCGGTCTGCCCAAGGCCCCGGCCCCGACCAACCCGGTGCGCCTCCTGAGCGTGAACGACCTCGCCGAGATCGACACCCTCCCGAACGGGGACGGCGGCCTGGCGCGCCTGGCCACGCTGCGACGCCGCATCGCCGGCGAGGGGCCGGTGCTCACGGTGGTGGCCGGCAACTTCCTGGGCCCGAGCCTCGCGAGCCGCTACTTCGGCGGGGCGCAGATGGTCGAGGTGCTCAACGCGGCCGGCATCGACTACGTGACCTTCGGCGGTCACGACCTCGACCTCCCGCCCGACTCCCTGCAGCGGCGGATCGCCGCCGCCACCTTCAAGTGGCTCTCCGCCAACTGCACCGCCCCGGACAGCTCGGCCATGCCCGGCGTGCTGGCGTGGGACACGGTGCAGGTCCACGGCCACAAGGTCGGCCTGTTCGGGCTCACGGCCCGCCTCGAGGCGAAGGGCGCCCGCTGCACCGATCCCGATGCTGCGGCGCGCGCGGCCATCGACACGCTCGGCAAGCTGGGCGCCGACCTCATCGTGGCCGTGACGCACCAGTCCCTCGACGCCGATCTCGCGCTGCTCGGCCGCGAGGGGCAGCTCGAGCTCGTGCTCGGCGGCAGCGGTCGGAGGGCCGCCACCGTCCAGGTCGGCGCCCGCCACGTCGTCACCTCGGACGCGAACGCCCGGTCGGCCCAGTTCGTCACGCTCTGGGGCAAGAAGGGCGAGTGGCGGCAGGCCACCCGCGTCCTCGACGTGCGGCCGAACCTCACGCCCGACCGCGCCGTGCAGCGCCTCGTCGAGGCGTGGCGCGACAGCGTCGCGACGCGCCTCGGTCCCGATGCGCTCGTCGGCATGCTGGCGGACTCGCTGGACGCGACGGACGCCACGCTCCGGAGCACCGAGGCCCCCTTCGGCGACATCGTCACCGACGCCATGCGGATCGGCACGGGGGCGGACGCCGCGCTCATCAACGCCGGCGCCATGCGCCTCGACGCATGGCTCCCCCCGGGCCCGCTGCGGCGCTACACGCTCGAGTCGCTCTTCCTCTTCGCCGACGAGACGCGCGTGGTGGTGGTGCCCATGACGGGCGGCCGCCTGCGCGAGATGCTCGAGCGCGGCGTCTCGGACGGCGTGGCGGGCACGGGCGGCTTCCTGCAGGTCTCGGGGCTCCGCTACACGGTGGATCGCGGACACGCCTCCGGGGCGCGCCTGGCGGGTCAGCTCACCAACAGCGACAACCGCCTCATCGCGACGACCGACCGGATCCGGGTGGCACTCCCGACCTATCTCGCCTGCGCGGGTGGCGACGGCTATCGGGTGCCGGAAGCCGCCGCGGCCTGCGCCGCGGCGGCCAACGCGCCGCGGGCGGCCGACCTGCTCGCCCGCCACATTGCGGAACGCCTCGGGGGTCGCGTGTCGCCGCCACCCCCGGGACGCATCACGTTGCGCTAAGTCACGGCAGTGTAAATGCTTACATCAACAGCATCTCGATGGCCCATCGTATGCTCAACACGTCGGTTCGAGCGACCGCGCCTCCTTTGATCCGGTAAACGATGGCTCCCATGTCAGCGCCCGTCCTGCTGTCCAACCTGCCCGGCGCGTTCGCCGCAGCGTGTCAGAGCGCCCGCAGCGAAGCCGAGCTCTTCGAGCGCTGCCGCGCGATCCTCGTGCAGCGGCTGCAATCGGAGCAGATCTGGATCAGCATCACGAGTCCGAACGCCTCCTTTCCGCGGGTGGGGCCGGCGCAGGGCTTCGACCACGCCATGGAGGTGGCACGGCTGTCGAGCGGGGCCACCGTGGTGGTGGTCTCGGCCGAAGAGAGCCTCGTGGCCCAGCTGCGCGCGGTGGCGATGCCGCTGGTGCTGGCGCTGTCGGTGGTCACGGAGCTGCGCGGCATCCTGGTGGAGCGCCAGGCGGCGCTGGACGACGCCGCCTTCCAGCTGCGAGCCCTGCGCCAGGTCGCGCGCCTGCTCAGCTCGGTGCACTCCACCGAGGAGACCGAGCAGCTCATCCTCGACTTCATGGCGGAGGTGTTCTTCGCCTGGTGGGCGTGTCTCTACCGGCCCGAGGGCGGCCGGTTCGTGCCGCGCGTCTTCCGCGCCCTCAACGACCGGCGTCGGCCGGGCTCGGTGGAGATCGCGGCGCTCGAGCGCGAGGTGCCGCCCGGCAGCGGGGCGCTGAACACGCACGAGGTGGGCCTCGCCCAGCTCTTCGGCGGCGGGGCGGAGGTGGTGGTGCCGCTCGATGCCGGCGCCGAGCGCATGGCGGTGCTCGTGCTGGGACCGCGCATCAGCGACAAGCCCTACGGCCGCGCCGAGCTCGAGCTGGCGGGCACGCTCTCCTTCGCCGCGGCGATCGCGCTCAAGAACAGCGAGCTCGTCACGCAGCTGCAGAGCGCGGCCACGACGGACGAGCTCACCGGACTCTACAACCGGCGCGCGCTCGAGGAACGCCTCGGCGCCGAGATCTCGCGCAGCCTCCGCCACCAGCTCCGCACCACCGTGATGCTGATCGACCTCGACCGCTTCAAGAGCGTCAACGACACCCTGGGTCACGCCGCCGGCGACCGGCTCCTCATCGAGGTGGCGGCCGTGCTGCGCCGCGAGTGCCGCACGCTCGACGTCTGCGGCCGCCTCGGCGGCGACGAGTTCCTCGTGATCCTGCCCATGACGCGCCCCGAGGAGGCGATGGTGTTCGTCTCCCGCGTGCAGGCCGGGTTCGCGCGGCTGGAGCAGCTGCACCCGGAGTTCGGCGCGTGCAGCGCCAGCTTCGGGCTCGCCGAGTGCCCCGAGCACGGCACTACCGTCACCAGCGTCATGGCCGCGGCCGACGCGGCGCTCTATCGCGCCAAGCGCGGCGGCCGCAACGCCGTGGCCGTCGCCGTCCTGGAGGGCTGACCGCCCCACTGGATGCCCCCCACCACCCCGTCCGACCACTTCGAGCGCGCCGAGCAGGCCCTGGGGGCCCGGTACCGGCTCGAACGCGTCATCGCGGCCAACAACGAGCGGGTCCTCTTCGTCGGCATCGACCGCGCGCTCAACCGGCGGGTCAGCATCCGCGTCAACTTCTACTTCGACGACCCCACGCGCACCTGGTTCCTGCGCGAGGCCGAAGCCCTCGCGCAGCTCGACCATCCGGCCATCCGTCACGTGTACGACGTCGCCGTGGTGGGCGACGTGGCGTACCGTGTCGGCAACTGGGTCGAGGGCGAGAGCCTGCTCGACGCCGCGCAACGCGGCCCGCGCCTCATCCCCACGGTGCACACCCTCGCCCGCGACCTGCTCAGCGCACTCGAGCACTGCCACGCCGCCGGCATCCTGATCCGCCGCATCGTGCCGGCGTCGATCGTGCTGAGCCAGGCCGGCCGGGGCACCATCACCGACCTGCGCTTCTGCAGCGCCGTGCTGCCGGCCATCCCCGACGGCGTGCGGCCCACCGGGCTCGCCTTCATGGCGCCCGAGATCCGCGACGGCTCGGCGGGCGAATCCACCTGCGACATGTACACGGCGGGCGCCGTGCTCTACTTCGCGGTGACGGGCCAGGAGCCGGCGCTCGACCCCGACACGATCCGCCGTCCCACCGAGATCCGCCCAACCTGTCCGCGCACCATCGAGCGCATCGTGCTGCGCGCCCTGCGCGCCGACCCCGACCGCCGCTATCTCACCGCCACCGAGATGCTGGAGGACTTCGCCTCCGACGCGGGCAGCTTCGACGTCACGCCGGTGCAGCCGGGCAGCTCCGGCGCCAACCCGCTCATCGCGGCGCGCAC
>DASUOW010000215.1:0-3113 GCA_036276435.1 Gemmatimonadales bacterium | reverse complement strand
GGAAGGCTGCGGCCGAGGTCCCTCGCACGCTCGGGATGAAGCACCGACGGGAACGCGACGCTTCCAGAAGGATAGGGGCCCTTTTACCTTGTGAGCCATGCTTCTGACCTCCACCCGATGAAGCTTCCGTCTTTGAACTTCACGTCCTGGCTCCCCGCGAACGAAATCGCGGTGGATCTCGGCACGGCCAACACCCTGGTCTACGTGAAGGGCGAGGGGATCGTGCTCAACGAGCCCTCGGTCGTGGCCATCGAGAAAGCCACCGGGAAAATCAAAGGCATCGGGCTCGAGGCCAAGCGCATGCTGGGACGCACGCCCGAAGGCACGGTCGCGGTGCGTCCGCTCAAGGACGGCGTGATCGCCGACTTCGACGTCACCGAGAAGATGCTGCGCTACTTCCTCAAGACGATCATCGACAAGCACTTCTTCCGGGTGAAGCCGAAGGTCATCGTGTGCGTGCCCTCGGGCATCACCGAGGTGGAGCGGCGCGCCGTGCGCGACTCGGCCGAGACGGCGGGCGCCAAGCAGGTGCTGATGGTCGCCGAGCCGATGGCGGCCGCCATCGGCGTCGGGCTTCCGGTCGAGACGCCCACGGGCAACATGGTCATCGACATCGGCGGCGGTACCACCGAGATCGCGGTCATCGCGCTCAACGGCATCGTCTCCGACACCTCGATCCGCACCGGTGGCGACGAGCTCGACCAGGCCATCGTGCAGTTCATGCGCAAGAACTACAACCTGCTCGTCGGCGAGCCCACCGCCGAGATGATCAAGGTGAAGATCGGCTCGGCCGCCCCCGTCGGGGAGGAGCGCGAGATGGAGGTCAAGGGCCGCGACCTCGTCTCGGGCATCCCCAAGACGGTGCGGGTGCACTCGAGCGAGATCCGCGAGGCGGTGCAGGAGCCGATCCAGCAGATCGTCGACGCCGTGCGCCGCGCGCTCGAGATCACGCCGCCCGAGCTCGCCAGCGACATCGTCGACCGCGGCATCGTGATGACCGGCGGCGGCGCCCTCATCCGCGGCCTCGACGCGCTGCTGCAGCAGGAGACGGGGCTGCCGATCCACGTGGACGAGGATCCCCTGACCTGCGTCGTCCGCGGCACCGGCCGCATCCTCGACGACTTCGAGAAGTACCGCAGCGTCCTGACTGCCTGACGCATGCCCCGGTCGCTGGAGCGTCCGGAACAACGCCGGGACACCTGGCTCTTCGCCCTGTGTCTCGGCCTTTCCACGCTCGCCCTGTTCCTGCCCGCGCGCTGGGGCCAGAAGATCGCGGCCGGCCTGCGCAGCACCGCGCTGGCACCCCTCGTCTGGCTGCAGGACCGCGGCGCCGAGGGACGCACCAGCCGCACGCGCTTCCGCGCCGTCTCGGCGCAGCGCGACTCGATGGCACAGTTCGCCTTCGACCTGCCCGAGATCAAGGCCGAGAACGACCGGCTGCGCGCGCTGCTCGCGCTCGGTGAGCGCATCGGCCCCGGCTTCCTCTCGGCCGAGGTGCTGCGCCAGACGCTGCCGACCGAGGGACGCACGCTGCTGCTCAACCGGGGCGCCGCCGACGGCGTGACGCCGTTCAGCCCGGTGGTGAGCCCCGAGGGGCTCGTGGGCGTCGTCCGCGAGGTGGACGAGCGCACCAGCATCGCGATGACGTGGGCGCATCCCGAGTTCCGCGTGAGCGCCGTGTCGGAGACCGGCGAGATCGCCGGCATCGCCGCGCCGACCGCGGTGGGCGACGCGAGCCGCACCACGCTCGAGTTCCGCGCCATCACGTATCGCGACACGCTGCCGGACGGCGCCCTGGTCGTCGCCTCCGGCCTGGGCGGCGTGTATCCGCGCGGCCTGCCGGTGGGCACCGTGGCCGGCGTGGAGCGCGAGCAGATGGGCTGGGAGCGGGTGTATCGCCTGCGCCCGCTGGCCCAGCCGAGCGCGGTGAGCCACGTGCTCATCCTGCAGGGGGCCGAGCCCCTGCGCATCTCCGCGGCGTTCGCCGAGGCGGCGCGCGCCGCGAAGGCGGCAGCGGCGGCCAAGGCGCCGCCGGAGCAGGCCGTCCCGGCGCCCTCGCCGGCCGTCGCGGAGAGCACCACGGCCATGCCTCCGGCGGGTGGCGCGCCGGCCGCGACGGTGCGTCCGCCGGACAGCACCGCGCCGCCCCGCCCACGCCGTCCCCGCCCGCGGGTCGACAGCGCGCCCGCGCCGGTGGCGGAGACGCCGCCCGCGGCCGAGCCGTCGCCCACGACGGTGCCCGAGCCGCCCCGACCGGACTCGGCACCGTGAGCGCCGCCCGCGCCGCCACCCGCTGGCAGTTCGCCTTCGCCATCGGCCTGCTGCTGGTCCTGCAGTTCTACGTGCGGCCGCGCCTGTTCGACGGGCGCTACGCGCCGGACTTCGCGCTCATCGGCCTCGTGCTGCTCGCGATCCGGTTCGGGGCGGGGGCAGGTGCGGCACTGGGGTTCATCGTGGGGCTCGCCAACGATGCCATGACACCGGCGCGCTTCGGTGCGAGCGCCCTGGCGCACACCGTGGTCGGGTACCTTGCCGCGTGGAGCCGGGCGTTCTTCTTTGCAGACAACCTCGCGGTGATCGCCGGCTTCCTGGCGGTGGCCGCGTGGGCCCGTGATCTCGTGGTGCTGCTGGCGAGCGGCACCAGCGACGGCGGCCTGGTGCCGGCGCTGTTCATCGATGCACCCCTGCGCGCACTCGCGACCGCGATCGCCGGCAGCCTGCTGCTGCTGCTCTTCCGGTCGTGGTTCGGAATAAGGCTGGACCAGTGAAGGTCTTCGATCCCATCGAACTGCAGAACCGGATGAGCGTGGCGCGCTGGGTGCTGGCTGGCGCGTTCCTCGTTCTGGGCGGTGCGTTCTTCAAGGTGCAGGTGCTGCAGCACGAGAAGTACCAGCTCAGGGCGGAGACGAACCGCCTGCGGCCGGTGCCCCTCACGCCCCCGCGCGGCACGATCCTCGACCGCAACGGCAACGTCATCGCCGAGAACCTCCCCGGCTACACGGTGAAGCTGCTGGCGCCCAACGCCGATTCGCTCCGCGCGGTGCTCGGCCGGCTCGCCACCGTGGTGCCCATCGACAGCGGGCAGGTCACCGAGATCATCCGGCGCTGGCGCG
>DASUOW010000214.1:0-6976 GCA_036276435.1 Gemmatimonadales bacterium | reverse complement strand
ACGGAGCGAGACGGTGGTGGGGGCGGGCGCGTGCACGCGCAGGTCGAGGTCGTCGAGATAGAAGAGCTCATGCGCCTCGACGTTGTCCGCGGTGCGCTCCCGCGCGAGCGCCAGCAGGTCGCCGACGAGCGTGCCGAGGCTCTCGGCCTCGCGCGCGATGGCGCCGAGCGCGGCACGATGCGCGGCCGGGTCGGCGTCGGCGGCGAGCGAGGCTTCCGCCTCGCTCCGGATGATGGCCACGGGCGTGCGCAGCTCGTGCGCGGCGTCGGCGAGGAAGGCGCGCTGGCGCTCGGCGACTTCGCGCTCCTGCCGGTGGGCCTGCGAGCTCCGCTGCACCAGCCGCTGGAGCGCGTCACGAAGGTGGCCGACCTCGTCGGGGGCCGTCGACAGCGGAAGTGCCGGCGGGTTCACCTCGCCGCGCAACGCCGCCTCGCCGATGCGGTCCGCGGCCCCGGACAGCTCGATCACGGGGTGCAGCGCGCGCCGCGAGGCGGCGAGCCCCACGATGGCGCCGAGCAGCAGGATGAGCGGCAGGCCGATGCCGAGGGTGACGCGCAGCTCGCGCAGGCGCTGTTCGAGGGGGCCGAGCGGCATGGCCATCACCAGGCGCACGTCGTCGGGCAGGGGCACCTCGAGCACGCGCGCCGGGCCGGAACGGAGCGAGACGGTGGTGGGGGCGGGCGCGTGCACGCGCAGGTCGAGGTCGTCGAGCAGGGGGGCGCCCGCGTAGGGCAGCGTCGAGGCGATGCGCCGGTTCGCGGCGTCGACGGCGACGATGGTGCGGTCGGCGAAGACGAGCTCGGTGAGGAGGTGCGCGGCCGTCTCCGACGCGGTGCGGAACTCCGGACGGTCGTGATCGAAGAGCGCGCGAGCGCTCATGCCGGTGTGGCGGAGCTGCTGGTCGAAGTCGCGGCGGAATTGCGCCTCCAGGCGCCAGTAGAGCCCGACCGCCCCGATGGCGAGCAGCACCGCGAATCCCGCCGTGAAGAGTGCGGCGAGCCGCACGCGGAGGCCGTTCAGCGGATACGTCACGCGGCGCCCCGACCGGCGTCGAGCGTGTAGCCGGCGCCGCGCACCGTGTGCAGCAGCGGCACGAGGCCGGGCCGGTCCACCTTCTTCCGCAGCCGCGCGACGTACACGTCGATCACGTTCGAGAAGGGATCGTAGTTCTCGTCCCAGACGTGGGCGCTGATTTCCGCGCGGCCGAGCACGCTGCCCGCGTGGCGCGCGAGGAACTCCAGCAGGGCGTACTCGGTGGTGGTGAGCGGGATCGGCGTGCCGGCGCGGATGGCGGAGCGGGTGGACGGATCCACCTGCAGGTCGGCGACGGCGATGACGGTGGGACGGAAGTCGGGCGCGCGCCGCTCGAGCGCGCGCAGGCGCGCGAGCACCTCCTCGAGCGCGAACGGCTTGACGACGTAGTCGTCGGCGCCGGCATCGAGGCCGGCGACGCGGTCGCCGACGCTGTCACGGGCGGTGAGGACGAGGATGGGCACCCGATCGCCGCGGCCGCGGATCTCGCGTGCCAGCACGAGGCCCGAGCCATCGGGCAGCCCGAGGTCGAGCAGCACGCCATCGTAGCGTTCCATCGCCAGGCGGGAGCGCGCCTCGGCGAGGGTGGGCGCGAGGTCCACGGCATGCGCTGCCTGGCGCAGGCCCTTGGCGAGGCTCGCGGCCAGGGCGGACTCGTCCTCGACCACCAGTATCCGCATGCAAGTCCTCCGGGAGCATGAACTTCCATCGCCGGCTCGCCAGCGTCAATCGTCGCCGGCCGTTCATGGTGGATTCATCTTGGCGGACTACACTGCGTGGCGATGACACTCCTCATGCTGCTCGCCGCGCTGCAGTCCGGCCCCGACACCCTTCGATTGACCGCCACGGAGGCGCTGCAGCGCGCCCTGGGCCAGGCCGGTCCCGTGCAGGCCGCCGCGGCGCGCGAGCGCGCGGCGCAGGCCGGCATCCGCAACGCGCGCGCCTGGTACAACCCCGTCTTCAACGCCACCGCCGAGAACATCGGGGCGCAGGAGCAGGTCACGGGCAAGTCGGGCCTCGAGGGCCTCGAGGGCCAGGTCACGCTGCAGCAGCTGTTCACGCTGGGCGGCGACCGCGGCGCGGCGGTGCGCGAGGCCGAGGCGCTGGCGGGTGCCGCAGGCGCCGGCGCGGCCGCGGCGCGCGCCGATGCCGTCGTCGGCGCCGTGGCGGCGATGGCCATCGCCACCAGGGACGCGCGCGTCGCGCGGCACAGCATGGAGGAGGCCGCCACGCTCGACCAGCTCGCGCGCGCGATGACGCGCCGCGCGGACGAGGGACGCTCGAGCGGCGGCGAGGCGGCGCGCGTCCGGCTCGAGCTTGCCACGATGCGTTCGCTGGCCGCGCGGCGCGGCGCGGTGGCGGCGGAGAGCCAGGCCGAACTGGCGCGCCGCCTCGGCGCGCCGCCGGGACAGCCGATCGCGATCGTGTGGCCCGCCTGCACGGCCGCTCCCGCCGAACCGCCGGTGGACTCGCTTCCACCCGACCTGCTGCAGGCCCGTTTCAACGTCGAGGCGGCACGGGCCACGGCCGATCGCGCCCGCGCGGCCCGCGTGCCGGATATCGCACCGATGGCAGGCCTGCGCCGGACAGCCGGCTACAGCGGCCTGCTGCTGGGTCTCTCGATGGAGCTGCCCCTGCTGCGCTCCGGCGCGGCCGCGGAGGAATCGGCGCGCTTCCAGGCGGACGCCGCGGAGGCGCTGCGCGTCGACCTCGAGCGGCGCACGACCGCACAGCGCGCCGGCGCCGATGCGGCGCTGGCCTCGCTGGCGCAGGCCGCGCCGGCGTTCGACGCCACGCTGCTGAGCGATCTCGAGCGGGCCGTGCGCGCACAGCAGACGCGCATCGAGCAGGGCGAGGGCACGATCGCCGAGCTGCTCGATGCGCGCCGGGCGCGCGTGAACACCCTCAACGAATACGCGGAGTGGCGGGCGATGCGCGCCGAGCTCCGCGCACGCCGGGCCCGGCTCGCGGGCCGGCCGGTGGATGCGCAGGTCCTCTGCGAGGACCTGGACCTGGAGATCCGATGACCGCTCGCCTGTTCGCGCCGCTCGCCCTGGCCCTCGTCGTCGTCGCGTGCGGCAGGGAGGCCCCGCCGCCCGTGGCCGAGACGCTGCCGGCCGGCACCGTGGTGCTCACGCCGGCGCGCCTGCGCACGGCGAAGCTCCGCACCGACACGGTGCGGCTCGAGAGCGTCTTCCTCCCGCTGCGCATCCCGGCCACCGTGGAGACGCCGGAACTCGCGTCGGCCCGGGTGGGGTCGATCGTCGAGGGGCGCGTCGACGAGGTGCTCGTGATCCCGGGCGACCGGGTGGCGCGCGGGGCGCCGCTGCTGCTCATCCACTCGCACGAGCTCGCGACCGCCCACCGCGACTTCGCGTCGGCGGAGGCCGAGCTGAGCGCGATGCAGGCCGCGTACGACCGTTCGGCGCGCCTGCTCGCCGACGAGGCGGTGGCGAAGGAAGAGGTGGAGCGCCGCGCGGCGCAGCTCGCGACGGCCAAGGCGGAGTATCGCCGCGCGCAGGAGATCATCGATCACCTCAGCCCGTCGCCGGAGGGCGACGTCACGGTGCGCGCCCCGCGCGCCGGCGTGGTGTTCGACGTGCACGTGCGCGCCGGCGAAGCGGTGACGCCGGGCACGGCACTCGTGGAGCTCGGCGATCCGACACAGTTGTGGGCCACGGGATTCGTGCCGGAGAACGCGGCGATCGCGGTGGTGCCTGGAAGCCGGGTCGCGGTGGTCATGGACGCGCTGCCGGGCGACACCATGATGGCGAAGGTGGTGCGCGCCGGCGGCCGGGTGGATTCCGTGCGCCGGGCGGTGGAGGTGCGCGTGGCGCTCGATCGGGTGCCTGCGGGCGTGCGGCCGGGCATGTTCGCCTCGCTGGTGCTGCCGTCGGGTGCGCGCGCCGAGCGCGTGGTGCTGCCGGAAGGCGCGGTGCAGCGCATGGCCGACGGCGACGTGGTGTTCGTGCAGGAGACGCCGGGGCGCTTCCGCGCGCGTCCCGTGAAGGCGCAACCGCTCGGCGATGGCCGCGTGGCGGTGGAGGGCCTGTCGGCGGGCACGGTGGTGGTGACGGAGGGCGCGTACTTCGTCCGGGCCGCGCTCGAGGGCGTGCCGGGCGAGGAGGCATGACGCCGTGACGCTCATCGATCACGTCATCGGTTTCTCGATCCGCAGCCGCATCTTCGTCTTCGGCGGCGCGGCGACGCTGCTGGGCCTCGGGCTCTGGGCCCTCAGCAGCATCCCGTTCGAGGCCTTTCCGGACATCACCGCGAACAGCGTGAGCGTCATCACCGAGGCGCCGGGCCTCGCGCCACAGGAGGTGGAGCAGCTCGTCACGTTCCCCATCGAGCGCTCGCTGCTCGGGCTCCCCGACGCGCACGCGGTGCGCTCGACGACCAAGTTCGGGCTGGTGATCACGCAGGTGGTGTTCGACGACCGCGTGGATGTCTACTTCGCCCGCCAGCTCGTGGCGCAGCGGCTCGGCGACATCGGCAAGGCGCTGCCGGAGGGCGTCACGCCCGTGCTCGGGCCCATCTCCACCGCGATGGGCGAGGTGTACCAGTACATCCTCACCTCCACGGCGCCCGAGTGGGACGCCACCTCCCTCAAGACGCTGCAGGACTACACCCTCGCGCCGCAGCTGCGCACGGTGGAGGGCGTGACGGAGGTGAACAGCTGGGGTGGGAAGACGGAGCAGTATCACGTCGTCGTCGACCCGCGCCGGCTCGCCGCCGCGGGCCTCACCCTCGGCGACCTCGAGCGCGCCATCGCGGCCGACAACGCCAACTTCGGCGGCGCGTACACGGAGAACCGGGGCGAGCGCTTCGTGGTGCACGGCGTGGGGCGGCTGAAGGGCCTCGCCGACCTCGAGCGCGTCACGGTCGCGGCGCCGGGCGGCGTGCCCATCCGGCTCGGCGACATCGGCTCGGTGGAGCGGGGCGCGCTGCCGCGGCAGGGGGCCGTGACGTACAACGGAACCGGCGAAGTGGTCAGCGGCATGGTGATCATGCGGAAGGGCGCCAACGCCCAGGACGTGATCCGCCGCATCAAGGCGCGCATCGACGCCGTGGTGCCGACCCTGCCGGCCGGCGTGCAGCTGGTGCCGTTCTACGACCAGACGGAGCTGGTCGGGCGCACCACCCACACCATCCAGAAGAACCTCATCCTGGGCGGCGCGCTGGTCGTGGCGCTCCTGTGGCTCTTCCTGCGCAACACGGCGGCGAGCCTGATCGTGGCGCTCGTCATCCCGTTCTCGATGCTGTGGGCGTTCGTGATGATGAAGGTGTTCGGGTTCAGCGCCAACCTGATGAGCCTCGGCGCCCTCGACTTCGGCCTGCTGGTGGACGGCTCGGTGGTGATCATCGAGAACATCATGCGCCGCTCGGGCGAGGAGCCCGGCAAGGGCGGCGTGGGCGAGCGCATCCGCCGATCGGCGGTGGAGGTGGGCCGGCCGGTGGTGTTCGGCATCGCCATCATCGTGGCGGTGTACGTGCCGATCTTCGCGCTCGAGGGCACCGAGCGGAAGATGTTCGTGCCGATGGCGTTCACCGTGGTGGCGGCGGTGCTGGGCTCGCTGGTGCTGGCGCTCACGCTGGTGCCGGCGCTGGCGCGCACCTTTCTCGTGAACGCGAAGGAGCCGCACTCGCCGCGCTTCGAGGCGATGCGCGAGATGTACGCGCGGCTCCTCGCGCGCACCATGCGCCACCCCTACGCGATCATCGGCACCGCGGTGCTGCTGTTCGCCGGCTCGCTCTGGGCGGTGACGACGCTGGGCCGCGAGTTCATGCCGCGCCTCGACGAGGGCAGCGTGCTGGTGCAGACGCGCCGCCTGCCGTCCACCGCCATGGACCAGGGCGTGGACTACTCGCTGGCGGTGGAGCGGGCGCTCCTCGGGCTTCCCGAGGTACGGAGCGCCGTCAGCAAGCTCGGCCGCCCCGACCTCGCGACCGAGGCGATGGGCCCCTACGAGTCGGACACCTACGTAGGTCTCGCCGAGCGGGACGCCTGGCGGAAGGGCGGCAAGGACGCGCTGCTCGAGGCGATGGACAGCGTCCTGCAGGAGATCCCGGGCCTGGGCTACGCCTTCACGCAGCCCATCCAGATGCGTCTCGATGAGGCGGAGAGCGGCATCACGACCGACGTGGGCGTGAAGGTCATCGGCACCAACCCCGACACGCTCGCGGAGCTGGCCGGACGCGTGGAGCGGGTGCTTGCGGGGGTGCGCGGGGCCGCCGAGGTGCGCGCCACCGCGGCGGCGCGGGTGAAGCAGGTGCGGCTCGAGCTCGATCGCGACGCCCTTTCCCGCTTCGGTCTGGGCAGCGGCGACGTAGGCCTCGAGGTGGAGCGCGCGCTGGGCGCGTCGGTGGCCACCGAGGTGGTGGACGGGGCGCGGCGCATCGGCGTGGTGGTGCGGGTGGCGAGCGCCACGACGCTCGACCCCTCCACCCTCGCCGACCTCCCGATCGCCACCCCGTCGGGCAGCCGCATCCCGCTCGGCACCGTGGCGCAGGTCAGGCTGATGGATGCGCCGGAGGCGTTCGCGCACGAGGGCGGGCAGCGGCTGGTGGTCGTGGGCGCCAACATCCGCGGGCGGGACGTGGTGGGGTTCGTGGACGACGCCACGGCGCAGCTCGCCACGGCGGTGCCGCTGCCGACCGGCTATCGCTACGAGTGGGGCGGGCAGTACACCCACCAGCAGACGGCGCTCCGCCGTCTGGCCGTCCTCGTGCCGATCGCCATCCTGGCGATCTACCTGCTACTTTTTGCCGCCTTCCGGCGCGTGCGGCAGGCCGGCCTGGTGATGGCCAACGTCCCGTTCGCCCTCGTGGGCGGCGTGGCGGCGCTGTGGCTGACGGGACTCAACATGAGCCTGTCGGCGTCGATCGGCTTCATCGCGCTGTTCGGCATCGCGGTGCTCAACGGCGTGGTGATGGTGACGTC
>DASUOW010000213.1:0-4612 GCA_036276435.1 Gemmatimonadales bacterium | reverse complement strand
GGCGAGCTCGACGGCCCCGTGGGCCAGGCCCTCGCCACGCTCCTCGGCGGACAGGCGGCCGGCCACACGCGCGTCTTCGCCCTCCTCAACAGCGACGTGGCGGTGAAGCCGGCCACACTCATGGTGAGCAAGGTGACGGTGAAGAACAGCCGCTACACCAACATCTTCATGGGCACGGTGCAGGCGGCGGTGGCGCACGGCGTGCTCGACGCGGTGCGCGCCGGCGACATCCCGAAGGCGAAGGCCAACGATCTCGGCATCATCGCCTCGATCTGGCTCGATCCAGCGGTGGTCGACGCGCCCGACCTCGACCACGAGCTCCTCTTTCGCACCCAGCGCGAGGCGATGGCCAAGGCCATCCGCAAGGCGATGCGGAACGAGCCGGGCATCGACTGGCTGCTGGAGCACCAGGACAAGGTGACGCACTACTTCCATCAGCTGGGCGTCGACGGGCAACTCTGAGCGCGCGCATCGCAATTGCGCGACGATGTCGGTTTCTTCAGGATTGATTCACGACGATTGCAGGCACGAGTTGAGATCATGGTGGCCCCGACCGCACCTCCGCGGCCTGGGGCCATTTTTTCACAAGCTCGAGGTCCGCATGCGCAAGTCGCTCGTCGGGTTGCTCGTCGCCGCGCTCATCATTCCGACCATCGCTGCCGCCCAGACGCCGGAGCAGCCGTGGCTGGTGCGTACTCGTGCGCTCTATATCGTCCCGACCGGTAGCGAGTCCGAAGTGCTCGGCGCCAAGGTCGGCCCCGATCTCACCTTCGAAGTCGACATCAGCCGGCGGTTCGGCAGCATCTTCGCGGTCGAGCTCGTGCTCGCCACAGCGGGCCACGAAGTGTACCTCGAGGACGACGAGGGCGACCGGCTGAGCCTCGGCTCGGTGAACATCCTGCCGCCGTCGCTCGTGCTGCAGGCGCACCTTCCGACCAGCGGCAAGGTCAAGCCGTACATCGGCGCGGGCGTCAACATGACGATCTTCTACAACAAGACGGGCGTGCTCGAGAGCCCGGCCCTCGCCGGCCTGGGCACCGAGACGGAGCTCTCGACGAGCTTCGGCTACGTCGGCCAGCTGGGCGTCGATTTCGCGATCACGCCGCGCGCGGTGTTCAACATCGACGCGAAGTACGTCAAGCTGAACACCGACCTGAGCGTGGACGGCACCGACGTGGACACCGTCGACGTGAACCCGATCCTGATCGGCGTGGGCTTCGGCTACCGGTTCTAGTTCGCCCGGTTCGTGAACGTCGGGATGGCCCCGCTCGCGCCACGCGAACGGGGCCATCGTCGCTTCGAGGAGGGTCAGATGCGCGCATTCGCCTCGCTCCTGCTGCTCACTGCACTCCTGGCGCCGCGCGATCTCGTCGCGCAGTCCCGCGGACACGCCGAACATCCGTGGACCTTGCGCGCGCGAGCGCTGCTCGTCGGCGCCAACGCGGAGTCGGACCCGGTGGGCCTCGACGTCTACAGCGCGTTCACCGTCGAGGCGGACATCAGCCGCAAGTTCGGCCGCCACTTCGCCGCCGAGCTGATCCTCGCGAGTGCGTCGCACGAGGTGACGTCGACGGTCGACGGGGTCGAGGTGCCGCTGGGCTCGGTCGAGCTGCTGCCGCCCACGCTGCTCGCGCAGTACCACTTCGTGCCCGATGCCCGGGTGCATCCCTACATCGGCGCCGGCGTGAACCTCTCCATCTTCTACGAGAAGAGCGGCGATCTCGACGCCCTGGACCTCGCGACGAAGGTGGCGCCGGCGGCACAGGCGGGTGTCGACGTGGACCTCTCCGACCGGATGGTGTTCAACTTCGACGTGAAGTGGATCTGGCTGACGACGACGCTGGAGAACGAGGGTACCAGCCTGGCCGAGCTGACGATCGACCCGTTCATTCTCGGCGCGGGAGTGGGCTTCCGCTTCTGAGCAGGGGCGAGGCGGTCGGCTGGGGATCGGGGTATCGTTGTGCCATGCACCCTACTCGCGACCATTCGCTTCCCCCCGATCCCGAGGCGGTCCGCCGGGCCCCGCACCCGCACGGGCGCGTCATCGTCATCGCCCCCACGCGGGCCGCCTGCGAGACCATCGAGCTCGCCCTCGGCCTGAACCTCGACACGCTGCTCGAGCGCGAGCACGGCCAGGAGCTCCGTGACTGGGCCGCTGCCGGCAAGGGCTTCGGCATCGTGGCCGGCACGGGCGTCGGCAAGACGCTCGGCATCCGGCCCATTGCCGAATCCATCCTGAAGGAGCCGCTCCGCGTCGGCGTGGTGAACCGCGAGCGCGAGGCGACGCCCGAGACGCCCACCTGGAACGTCGTCATCGTCACCACCGGCATCGCGCGCCGCTGGTTCGAGGACGACCTCATCTTCCCCAGCGACACGCTCGTGGTGGACGAGATCCACCAGACCTCGGCCGAGCTCGAGCTGTGCCTGGCGCTCGGCAAGCGCGTCGGCTGCCGGTTCATCTGGCTGAGCGCCACCGTCGATCCCTCCTTCTATGCGCGCTACCTCGACTCCAGCGAGATCCTGGAGACGAAGGCCTTCGACCCGGCGCTGCGCGCGAAGGTGGAGGTGAAGGTGCAGACGCCGGAGGAGTTCCTCGAGGAGAAGTACATCAAGCGCGTCATCCGCGAGCGCCGCGGCGTCGCCGTGTTCGTGCCGACGCGGAAGGAAGTGGAGCAGCTCGCCGCCGACATCGGCGGGAAGTACCAGAAGCTCACCACGGCGTTCTATCACGGCGGCGAGCCGATCCGCGTCATCCGGCCGTTCCTCGAGGGCGAGGTGGAGCGCCCGTTCCTGCTCGCGATGACGGCCGCCGGCCAGTCGGCGCTCAACGTGCGCGGGCTCGATACGGTGGTGATCTACGACGCGCGCTACGCCAACAAGGTGGACCGCGGCCGCAACGTGCTGCACCGGCTCTACCTCGGCGCCAACGAGATCCTGCAGATGGCCGGCCGCGTGCACGGCCGCGTGCCCAACGGCGAGGTGACGATCCTCAGCGATCGCGAGCTCGACTTCAGCACGCTGCAGCCCACGCCCCCCGAGTTCCAGCTTGCCGGCGACGCCGAGCGGGTGGCGGTGACGTGCGCCGCGCTCGGCGTCGACGCCACCGACCTCGACCTGCCGGTGCCGCTCGATCGCACAGCGTACCGCCGGGCGCTCCGCACCCTCACCGAGCGCGGGCTCGTGGAGGAGGGCCGGCTCACGCGCTACGGCCGCGAGGTCGAGGCGATGCCCGTCGACCGCGCCTGGGGCGAGCTGCTGGTGCACGCCGACCCCGAGCTCGTGCCGATGGTGGCGGTGTGCGCCAGCTTCGACTCGCTGCACCGGATGACGCGCGAGGAGCGCGACCTGCACGGCGTGGTCGTCAACGGCAGCGACCACCTCACCGCCTACAACATCTACGCCGAGGCGGTGAACCAGTGCGGGCGGCTGGGGTCGGTGTACGGACTGCCGCGGCACCTGTTCGAGGAGGAGGAGCTGGCGCAGTGGGCCGAGAAGCGCGGCGTGCTCGTGAAGGCCATCGAGGACATCGCGCTCGGCGTGGCGTCGATCTATCGCGCCATCGAGATTCCGCTGCCGCCCACCATGCCGTACGCGTCGAAGGGCATCAAGCAGCAGTGGATCGAGCTGCTCGCGCGCATCATGCCGTTCGACCTCGTCATCGACGAGCAGACGGCCGACGGGCAGGACGCGCGCGTGAGCAAGACGTCGGTGGCGGGCGCGTGGGGGGCGGTGTGCGGCAACCTGCGCTTCTTCGCCGACCGCTTCGGCGTGCCGCGCGCCGGCATCGAGGGGACGACGATCCCGCTCGACGTGGTGCGCGAGCACGCGGCGTGGGGCGCGCCCACGCTCGAGGTATCGGGGCCCAGGAAGAACCAGCGGCTCATGGCGTTCCGGAAGCTCACGTACTTCGGGTTCGAGCTGGAGACGGGCGTCGAGGAACTCGAAGGCGAGTTCCCGCCGGCGCTGGTGGAGCAGGCGCGCGAGGCGCTCGTCCGGGCGCTGCACGAGGGCGATTCGCCGCATCCGGACCAGGGGCGCATCCGGCGCACGGTGCAGGAGCTCGACGAACTGTATCGGCGCTCGGGCGGCACGATCGCGTCGGCGTCGCCCGGGGCGCTGCGCGAGGCGCTGCGGACGCAGATGGCCGGCGTCACGAGCTGGCCCGGATTCCTGCGCACCCGCTTCTCGCTCGAGGTGGCGCAGGTGGTGCCGAACGGCCGGCGCGAGGCGCTCATGGCGCTGCCCTCTTCGGTGCACCTGCTCGGCGACGCGATCAAGCTGCACTACGAGGTTGCCGACGGCGAGGGCATCGTGCGGCTGCACCTGCGCGAGGGCCAGGCACGGCGGCTGCGGCCGCAGGACCTGCCGGTGCTCGACCGGCCGCTGCGGTTCGCCATCGTGCGGAATCATGGGGCGCCCGCGTTCGGCGATACGCTGGCCGATGCCATCCGGGCGCTCAAGGCGGAGGAGCGGCGGGAGCGGAACTGGCGGCCGAGCGGGCGCGGGCCAGGGGGACCGAAGGGAGCGGGCGGACCGCGGGGGCAGGGTGGGCCGCGGGGGAAGGGTGGTGGGGGGCGGTACGATCGGCGGGGGCCGCCGGGGAGGCGGGGGA
>DASUOW010000212.1:0-6565 GCA_036276435.1 Gemmatimonadales bacterium | reverse complement strand
TCGTCGCTCGCTGCGCTCGCTCCTCGCAACGACACGGGTGGGCGTCGCCATCTCTGATTAGTCCCCCGCCAGAGACCTCACCCCCGCCACCGGCAGCTTCACCGCCTCCGCCAGCAGGTACTCCAGCTCCAACCTCGGATTGTTCGAGATCGGGCTCGTGCGCGTCGGCGACACGTAGGCCGCGATGCCGATGCGCCAAGCCTCCACCTTGAGCCGCGCGAGGTGGAACGGGTCGCTCACCAGCAGGAGCGTGTCGAGCTTCTCCTCCCGCGCCCACTCGGCGACGTCGTCCATCGATTCGTGGGTGGAGCGGCCGCGGGGGCGGAGGACGATGCGGCGCGCCGGGATGCCGCGCGCGGTGAGGTAGCGCTTGCCCACCGTCGCCTCGCTCTCGCGGTCGCCCGGGCCGATGCCGCCCGTCAGCACCACCACGGGGGCGAGCTTCTGGCGGTAGAGCTTGAGCGCGTGGTCGAGCCGCGACTGCAGTACCGGGGAGGGCCGGCCGTTGTACTGCGCCGCGCCCAGCACGACGATGGCGTCCGCGGCACGGCGCTCGTCGAGCTGCGCGGTGAAGAGCACCACGATGAACGACGACACGAACGCCAGCAGCGCGAGGATGAGCGCGCCGGCGATGAGCTTGAGCAGGGTCTTGATGGCGCGCAGGACGGGCAATCAGCGCTCCCGACGCGGGGCGCTACAGCTCGTACACATCGCCGAGATCCGGCACGTGCACTTCCTTCACGCCTTCCTCGCGCAGGATGTCGGCCATCGCCTTGAGGCCGGGCGTCTCGCCGTGCACCACGAAGGCGCGGCGGATGGGGCCGCCCAGCTGGCGCACCCACGCGCGCAGCTCCGCCGCGTCGGCGTGGGCGGAGTAGCCGCCGATGGTCTCCACCTCGCAGCGCCGGTCCACCAGCTCGCCGTAGAGGCGGATCGGCGACTGGCCCTCCTGGATGCGCCGGCCGAGGGTGTGCTCGGCCTGGAAGCCCACGAACAGGATGCAGTTGCGGTGGTCGCCGGCGTGGTTGGCGATGTGGTGCAGCACGCGGCCCGATTCCACCATGCCGCTCGCGGCGATGATGATGGCGGGGCCGTGCATGGTGTTGATCTTCTTCGAGTCGACGACGCTCCGCACGTATTTCACCAGCGGGAAGTCGAACAGCGCGTGCCCGTCGTCGATGAGGCGCTCGCGCCGGTCGAACACTTCCGGGTGCATGCGGAAGACGCTCGTGGCGTCCACCGCGAGCGGGCTGTCGACGAAGATGGGCAGGTCGGGGATCTGCTGCCGCCGCCACAGCTCGTGCAGCGCGTACACCACTTCCTGCGCGCGGCCCACGGCGAATGCCGGGACGATCAGCTTGCCGCCCCGCGCCGCCACGCGCGACACGATCTCGCCCAGCTTGTGCTCGGCGTCGTACACGCTCTCGTGCCGGCGGTCGGCGTAGGTGGACTCGATGATGAGCGTGTCGATCGGGCCGGCCGGCGCTTCCGGGTCACGGATGATCGGCAGGCCCTTGCGGCCGATGTCGCCCGAGAACACGAGGCGGTGCTGCGGCGACTCGGTGAGGCGCAGGTCGAGCGTGGCGGAGCCGAGGATGTGGCCCGCGTCGCTGTACTCGAGGGTGAGGAACTTCCGCAGGTGGACGGGCCGGTGATACGGCACGCCGAGCATCAGCTCCTGCGCAGACACGGCGTCGTTCAGCGTGTAGAGCGGCTGGCTGTCGACGCCGGCCTTGCCGCGCTTCTCGAGGAACTCCGCGTCGCGCATCTGGATCATGGCGGCGTCGGGCAGCATGACGGCGCAGAGGTCGCGGGTGGCCGGCGTGCAGTAGATGGGCCCGTGGAACCCTTCGCGCACCAGCAGCGGCAGGCGGCCGGTGTGGTCGATGTGCGCGTGGCTCAGCACCACCATGTCGAGCCGGCGCGGGTCGAACGGCAGCTCGCGGTTCCGCTTCGCGGCCTCCGCGCGGTGGCCCTGGAACAGCCCGGCGTCGAGCAGGATGCGGGCGCCGGCGGCCTCGAGCAGGTACATCGAGCCCGTGACCTGGCCGGCGGCGCCGTGGAACGAGAGTTTGATGCTCATGGGCCGCTCAGAGGGTGCCGAAGAGGCGGTCGCCCGCGTCACCGAGACCGGGCAGGATGTACGCGTACTGGTTGAGCTCGCGGTCGAGCGCCGCGACGAAGACCGGCACGTCGGGATGCGCCTCGTGGAGGCAGCGCACGCCCTCGGGCGCCGCGACGAGCGCCAGGAAGCGGATGCGCGTGGCGCCCGCTTCCTTGAGCGCCGTGCACGCCTTCACGGCGGAGCCGCCGGTGGCGAGCATCGGGTCGAGGATCAGGAACTCGCTCGCGTCGTCGAGCGAGGGCAGCTTGAAGTAGTAGCGGTGCGCTGCGTGGGTCTGCTCGTCGCGCACGAGGCCGATGTGGCCCACGCGCGCCGATGGGATGAGCTGGATGAGCCCGTCCACCATGCCGAGCCCGGCGCGGAGGATCGGCACCAGGATCACCCGCTTGCCCTGCACCTGCGCGCCCGTCATCCGCTCGAGCGGCGTTTCGATCTCCACCGGCTCCACGGCCAAGTCCCGCGTCACCTCGTAGCCCATGAGCATGGCCAGCTCGCCCACGAGCGCCTTGAAGTCGCGGCTGGTGGTGTGCCGGTCGCGCAGCAGGGTCAGCTTGTGCTGGATGAGGGGGTGGTCGAGGACGGTCAGGTTCGGGAAGCCGCTGGGGGTGACCATGCGGGAAAGATGCGCTCCGGGGAGCGCCGTGTCACCTGCTCCAGTCGGCCACGACGGGGGGCACGAGGTGGCCGCGGCTGCGCGGCCGGGCCCAGTCCAGCGTGCCCTGGTCGCGGGCGGCGGCGGTGCAGAGGAACCGGGCATGCGGGGTGATCCCCACCCGCCACAGGTCGAGCCGGTCGGCGTCCCAGCAGGTGCCGATGGTGGGCTCGGCGTGGACGCTGCCGTCGGTGTGGTGGGTGCAGGCGAACCGGAGCAGCTCGAGCCGCGCGGCGTCGAGCCCCAGGTCGGCGCGCATCGCCTCGGCGAGGCGGGCGCCGCGGAGGCCGTGCCCGGGGTCGTGGTGGTCGTTCTCCCGGCGACTGTCGTGGAAGACGGCGAAGGTGGCCACCACGAGCGGGTCGGCGCCGGTGTGCGGCGCGAGCCGGAGGCCGGTCTCGAGCACGCGCGCCCAGTGGGCGAGGCCGTGGATGCCGCGCGCGTCGAGGACGTAGCCCTCGAGGATGCGCCGGACGAGCTCGGCGGGGATGAGGCTCATCGCTGGAGGATACCGCCATGCATGACCCGCGGAGAGGTCACGCATTCCCCCTCGTGGGACGTCGAGGCCGCCGAACGGACCTCCCCCCGGGGGTTGCAGACGCCTTTCGCTGGCATGGAAGTGGCTAGATTGCCCGGGTTGCATCCCATACCGGAGAACCCATGACGTCCGTCCTCACGCTCCTCGTCCTGAGCGCCCTCGCGCGCGGCGAGATCTACGGTGACCTTCGCATCGGCGACAAGTACGTCACCGACACCAAGCTCACCCTGACCTGCGGCGCCGAATCGGCCGAGGCCACGACCGACAAGCAGGGCAGCTTCCGCATCACGGTGAAGGGCAGCGGCAAGTGCAAGCTCACCGCGGCCTACCAGAACCAGACGCCATCGGTGGACGTGGTGCTCTTCGACCAGCCGGCCCGCTACCGCTTCGTGCTCGAGGCGGGTGCCGACGGCAAGTTCGTCCTCAAGCGCGTCTAGCCGATGGCCGGCGGCGACACCCCCGACCACAAGGACTTCTGGGACAAGCTGCAGATCGTGCTGCAGCCCCTCGGCGGCCTGCTGACGGCGGTGGCGGTGGCGATGCTCGGCTTCATGGGCTCGAGCGCCATCGACCGGCAGCAGAGCAACGAGGCGAAGCTCCGGCTCTACTCCGAGCTGATGAGCCGCCGCGAGGAATCCGAGGCGACGCTCCGCAAGGAGATGTTCCAGTCGATCATCGGCAGCTTCTTCGACAACCAGCAGGCCACCCTCGACGCGCGGCTGCTCAAGATGGAGCTCCTCGCGCAGAACTTCCACGAGGCGCTCAACCTCACGCCGCTGTTCCAGCACATGCGGCGCGACATCGAGCGGGCCAACGTGTCGGGCGCCGAGCGGCGCAGCTACGAGGACCGGCTGGTGGACCTCGCGCGCGAGGTCACGCGCAAGCAGCTCATCGTGCTCGAGGCCGGCGGGCAGCGCTCCAACTACACCGTGATCTTCTCCGACAGCCTGATGGACGGCTCCAAGTCGGAGACGCTCGAGGATGCGGAGCTCACGCTCGACGGCATCCAGCGCCGGTTCCGCATCACCGTGTTCAAGGTGGACACGGTGCAGCGCTCCGCGCGGATGGGGCTCGAGATCGAGACGCCGCTGCAGACGGGCGTGTCGCAGGTCTCGGCGGGGCGCTACGCGGTGGAGTTCGACGTCGGGTTCTTCAGCACGCCGATGATCGACAACACCCGGCTCTCCAACGACCAGCGGGTGGCGGTGGTGCTCACCGACATGAACCCGGCGGGCGCGAGCCTCAGCCTGGTGTACTTCCCCGGCTCGCGGGCGAGCCTGCGCGAGAAGCCGTACTACGAGGAGATCCTCAAGAAGCTCGCCGACACCGTGGTGAGCGAGTAGGCCATCATGACGTCAGGGAGATCGAACATGTTGCGCACGCTGAGCATTGCCGTCGCCGCCCTCGCGCTGACCGCCACGGTCGCCGCGGCGCAGGCGCCGGCCGGGAAGGGCAAGGAGAAGGCGGCCGCCGCGCCGGCGGACGCCGCCGCGAAGGGCCAGGCCCAGAAGGCCGCCAACGCCGAGAAGCACGCGGAGCACGAGCACGAGCACGACGCCAAGAAGGCCGGGAAGGACGCGGAGAAGGACGCGAAGAAGGCCGGGGAGAAGGCCGCCAAGGGGGCGGGCAAGGACAAGAAGTAGCACGGCCCTGCCGCCCCGGGGCCGGGATGCCTATATTCTCCGGCCCTTCGGCTAGGTAGCTCAGTTGGTAGAGCAGCGGACTGAAAATCCGCGTGTCGGGGGTTCGACTCCCTCCCTAGCCACTCGTTGTGCCGCAACGACTTAGCGCCCCGCTTCGGCGGGGCGCTTTGCGTCTCGTGGACCTGCCGCCCAGCGTTCTCCTCTCCGCTGAGCGGTCACGCCAGCAGTTCGACGGGGTCGCCCTCGCGGATCGTGGCGGGACGTTCCACGGCGGTGTTCAGGCCGAAGGTGCCCCCGAACCGCTCGGCGATGTCGCGGAGGACGTGCACGTCCTGCGTGAGCGTGTCGGGGTCGAACGTGGTCATGATGCAGCGGCCGCGCAGGTCCACCGCGTGGATGATCGCCTCGCCCACGCGCAGGCGCCGGCCCTCCCACTCGCGCTCCGCGAGTCCCTCAACGCCGCCGATCACCAGGTTCGGCCGGAGCCGCCGGTGGTCGCGGCCGAAGGCGGCCAGCGCGCCGTCGGTGGTGATGAGCAGCGGCAGGATGTCGAAGCGCTCGGGCTCGTCGTAGCGCACGAGCCGCACGCCGAGCGCCGTCGCGGCCTCGACGCGCGCCTGCACGTCGGGGTCCCGCCAGTCGCGGCCGTCCACCACGGGCTCGCCGGACGGCCCCATCGTCGCGTGCATGCCGAGGAGGCGGCTGTGGCGGCGCGCGGTGTGGACGCGGCCTCGAGCGTCCACGGCCAGCACCGTGCGGTCGCCCGCGATGCCGTCGGCCCGGAGCTCCGCCTCCCGCAGGCGCTCGCCGGCCATCGACTTCACCGGGTAGCGCCAGATCTCCTTGAGATACATCCCGCCCTCCTCCGCATGGGTCCACACGACACAAGCCGGGACCACGCCGGAAAGTTCGCCCACCGGACGCGCGAACTTTTCGGGGGCCTTGTGGCTTGTGCTGGTGAGCGCGTCGCGGGACGCGCACGACACTCACCCGAGAGGGACCCATGATCGACAGAACCCACGGCGTCATCGACGCCACCGACGAGACGTTCGCCGCCGAGGTGGAGCAGGCGGCCGGACTGACGGTCGTAGACTTCCATGCGACGTGGTGCGGTCCGTGCCGGCTGGTCGGGCCCATCATCGACCAGCTCGCCCAGGCGCACGCGGGCCGCGTGCGTGTCGTGAAGGTGGACGTGGACGAGAGTCCCATCACCGCACGTCGGTACGGCATCCGCAGCATTCCGAGCGTGCTCATCTTTCGCGACGGGGTGCCGGCCGACACCGTGGTGGGCGCGGCCAGCCGCGCCGAGTACGAGCGCCGCATCCAGCGCCTCGTCGCCTAGCCGGCCGGGAGCTCCGCGAAGAGCGATGGCGCGGGCCGTGGGCCCCGTGGGATCGGCCCGCTCCCGTGCCGGAACACCTCCGCCTCGCAGCTCTCGAGGCCGCGCCCGCGGCCGAAGAAGCGCTCGGCGATGACGTGGTGCTGGGAGCGGTGGAGCAGCAGCGCATCGCGCTTCAGCGCCGCGACGTCGCGCACGTCCACGAAGTAGTCGACCGACGGATCGTCCCGGTCGTGGCGCAGCCATGGCGCGCGCTCTCCCGTCCACA
>DASUOW010000211.1:0-13716 GCA_036276435.1 Gemmatimonadales bacterium | reverse complement strand
GTGCTGCAGCGTCACCACGTCGGGGGCGGGCCGCGAGAAGGTGCGCGCCCAGAGGTTGTCGCCGGTCCGCGGATCGGTCAGCTCGGCGGCCACCTGCACCACGTCGCCGGCCTGCAGCACCGTGCCGGTGACGATGGCGTCCACGCCCAGCTCCCGGGCGATCTCGGCGGGTGAGAGCGCACTGCCGCGGTACGCCGCGGCGGCGCGATGACCGAGCGTGCGCACCCCGGCATCGGTGAGCACGCCGATCAGCTCGCGCGTCATGCCGTCGGCGAAGAACGCCTGGCTCGAGTCGCCGGTCTGGTTGTCCATGGGCAGGACGGCGATGCGTTCGATCTTCGTCGCCTGGACACCCGCGGCGAGCCGACGGAAGCCGAACCAGGCGCCCGTGAGCACCGCCAGCGCGCCGGCCGCGACGAGCGCGAGGCGGATCGGCGACCGTGCGGCGCCGGGGCGCGAGGCCGCCGCGATGGGCATGGTGGCGATCGCCGCCGGCGCCGACAGCGCGTGGACGAACTGGGCTGCGGGGCTGAAGCGATCGGCCGGGTTCTTGGCGAGGGTCCGCGCCAGCACCCCCGCGATGTCGGCGGGCACCGTCGGGCGCAGGTTCGTCACCGGCGCGGCCACCGTGACGAGGTGCTGCCGGGTGATCGCCTCGGCGGTGGGCCCGGTGAACGGCGGCTGCCCGCCCAGCATCTCGTACAGCACGCAGCCGAGGCTGTAGAGGTCGCTCCGGCCGTCGACGTCCGGATCGCCGGCCGCCTGCTCCGGGCTCATGTAGGCCGGCGTGCCGATCGCCATGCCGGTCTGCGTGAGCCGCTCGCCGCCCGCGGCGCTCACCGCCCGCGCGATGCCGAAGTCGGCCACGATGGCGTGGCCGTTCTCGAGCAGGATGTTGTCGGGCTTGACGTCGCGATGCACCACGCCGCGGCCGTGCGCGTAACCGAGCGCGTCGGCCACCTCCCGCGCGATGGCGAGCGCCTCGTCGATGGGGAGCTGCTTCTCGCGCGCGAGTCGGTCGCGCAGCGACTCGCCCTCCACGAGCGGCATCACGTAGTAGAGCAGGCCGTCGGCGCTGCCCGAGTCGTACAGCGGAAGGATGTGCGGGTGCCGCAGGCTCGCGCTGGTCCGGATCTCCTGCAGGAAGCGCTCCGCCCCGAGCGCCACGACGAGTTCCGGCCGCAGCACCTTGATGGCGACGCGACGGCCGTGCTTCAGGTCCTCGGCGAGGTACACCGTGGCCATGCCGCCCTGGCCCAGCTCGCGCTGGATCGTGTAGCGACCGGCGAGGGCGGCGGTGAGCCGCCCTGGGACATCAGTCATGCAGGACGCCCCCGGGGGACGGATCGATCGAGGCGGAGCGGTGTCGTGGAATGCTGCAAGATAGTTCCGGCCGTCCCACGCGTGGAACCTGAGCGGCGACCCGGTGTAGCTGCCCTCCGACGGTCCTCCCCTACAACTCCAAGCTCTGCGAGGCATGACGATGACGATTTCCCGTCTGGTTGCCCCGGGCGCGCTGGCGTGCGCCCTCGTGCTGGCTGCGTGCGCGGACGAGCCCGCCGATGCCCCTGCGGGCGCGGTGGCCCTCGAGGGTGCCCCGGCATTGGCGAGCAAGGCCGCCGAGTCGATCACCATCGAGGACCAGGGTGCGGTGAGCCCGGTGCTCGGGCGGATGAACGCCGAACTCGCCCGGTCGAACGCCAACCTGCGCATCGCGAAGGCCGAGCTGCTCGTGGACCCGAAGACGTGGGACGGCACGTCCACGATCGTCTTCGCGAACGACCGCGCGCGCGGCATCGGTGCGGAGTGGGTGGCGGGCGACCCGCGGCGTGACGGCCGCGTGGGCGTCACCTACGCCTTCGACCTCGCGGGCCGCCGGCCCGTGGTGCGCAACGCGGCCGGCGGCTTCCGCCTCGCGACGTTCGGCGAGGTCGAGACGGAGCTGGAGCGGGGCATGACGTCGTGGCGCGACGAGACGTGCTCGGACGCGCCCATCTCGCGCGTGGCCGCGCCGGCGGGCGTGGATCCCGACTTCATCGACGACCTGTTCAACGGCGCCGCCGAGGTCCCGGGACGCACGTACACCCAGGTGTCCGACATCGTGCAGGCCGGCTGGCAGCCGCTGAGCTTCTTCCAGGCCTTCGCGGGCAGCGCCGGCTCCGGCATCCTGGGCGTGGCGTTCACGCTCGTCTACGTGGATGATGCGGGCGAGCCGACCGACATCGACGGCGACGGCAACGACGACACCGGCCTGGTGGAGATCTTCTACACCACCAACTACCTGTGGACCAGCGTGCCCGACCCGACGGCGATCGACTTCTACTGGGTCATCACGCACGAGACCGGGCACGCCCTCGGCCTCGGCCACTTCGGCAAGCTCTTCGTCACGCGCCAGGCCGCGAGCGACGGCATCCAGCTCGCGGACGTGAAGTACTCGCCGCGCGCGCTGATGAACGCGGCCTACGTCACGGGCAGCGGCACGATCCTCGGCACCGATCGCTCGTCGTTCTGCCAGATCTGGGGCAGCAAGAACTGAGCAGCCGGTAGCCGCACGGGAAGACCGCAGCCATGCCGCTCGGCTCGACGCGGAATCGCGTCGAGCCGAGCGCGCCGCTCCTCCATGCAATTGTCCACCGTCACTTCGCTCCCATTCTGGCCTGCAGCTCAGTGAGCCAGTTGTCGACGGCCACGATCTGGTTGTTCCCATTCGTGCCGACGCCCACCTTCATCATGAGGAAGCGCTGGTCGTCCGGGGCGACATCCCAGTACGGCACCGAGCTGGAGCGCACGAACTGGGTGCCCATGCCGCCGAAGAGGCGCTTCGGCTCGCCGGAGGCGAACGTCGCGCCCGGCGTGATGGGGGCCACCATGAAGTCGCCCCCCAACGATTCGAAGAACAGCTCGCGGCCGCTGTGCGCCCAGCGGGGAAAACTTCCGCCGCCGTTCGAGACCTGCCAGCGCCCCCCGGCGGTGGCCGGGAAGGGACGCACGTATACCTCCGCCCGCCCCGACTCGTCGGACGTGTACGCGAGCCAGCGCCCGTCGGGCGAGAGCGCAATCGAGAACTCGCTGAACCGGGTGGCCACCAGCGGAACGGGGGCGCTGTCCTGGCCCAGCCGGATACCGTACAGGTCGCGGCCGCCGTCGACCTGGTTGCGACGGAAGACGAGCCACCGTCCGTCGGGAGACATCTGCGCCTCCGGGATCTGGCCGGGGAGGGCGAGCACGGACTCGGCGGGGGTGCTGCCGTCGGCGCGCTGGCGCCAGAGCTGCACGCCCTTGCCCCCGCGGCTCGACGCGAAGAGCACCGTCTGTCCGTCGGGCGACCACGATGGCCTCGAGTTCTCCGCGCCGTCGAAGGTGAGCCGGGAGAGCGCCCCGGACGGCAGCTGCTTCACCCAGATGTCCACGGTCTTCGCGCCGACGTGGTCGATGGCCAGTCGCCTGCCGTCCGGGGAGATCGCCATGCCGCGGTTGTTGGGCGCACTCACCGTCAGCAACGGCTGCAGCGGTTCCACGGCCCCGTCACGTCCCACCCAGGCGGCCTCGACCGACGCCGCGACGGCCGCGCCCTGCACGTACATGAGCGTGCCGGACGCCGACAGGGCCAGGTCCACCGACCCGAACGACTTCGTCATGATGCCCTCGAAGAGCGGCAGCGACGCACCGACCAGCGCCATCGCCTGCTCGTCGTAGCGCGAGGCCACCAGGACGCCGTCCGCGCGCACGTAGACGAGGATGCCCGGTGCGGCCAGGCGCGCCATGAGGCCCGGCGTGAGCACCCGCCGCTCGCGGCGCTCGAGATCGTACACGTTGATCTCGAACTCCTCGGGGTTCAGGCTGCGGCGCGCCCGGAAGATCAGCTGCCGGCTCCCGGGCAGGACCTGCGGCCAGGCGAAGCCGGACTCGCCCCTGGCCGAGTCGAGCGGCACCACCACTTCGGGCGTGCCGCCACTGGGCCGGATCCGGCTCAGGCCCGGCGGCGAATCGAAGTAGATCCAGCCATCGTCTCCCCAGGCCACGCCGCCGGCGGCGCCGGAGCCCGCCTTGACGAGCGTCGCCGGCGGGCCGCCGTCGAGGCCCACCACCTTCAGCTCCAGATCCGGCCCGGACGAGAAGGCGAGCTGCCGGCCATCGGGCGAGAAGGCGGGGTTGATGCCGACCTCGGTGCCGGGAATCGGCCGCGACTCGAGCGCGCTGCGCTCGCGCAGCCGCAGCGATGCGCCCGACCCGGTGCTCGTGTAGACGAGCCGCGAGCCGTCCGGCGAGAGCGCCATGTTGACGCCGGTGATGCCCTGCTGCATGGCCTCGTCCGACGGCACGCCGAAGTAGTAGCGGACCACCGGTCGCGGGGGCTCGCTGCGGAGGCGGCCCCAGAGCGCCGCACCCACCGCGACGCCCGCCAGCAGCATGCCGCCCGCGAGCGCGACGCCGCGCCACCCTGGGGCGCGCGCACGCGTGGCGGCGGCCGCCGGCAGCGCGGTGGTCGCGAGCAGCTCGCCAGAGCTCCAGCCCGGCGTGGCGAGCGCCTTGGCGAACTCCGCGGCGGAGGCGAAGCGGTCGGCGGGTCGCTTGTTGAGCGCCTTCTGGATCGCCGCGGCCACGTTGGCGGGCACCGTGTCGCGGTGCGCCGTCACCGGCACCGGCTTCTCGGTGAGCACCTTGGCCACGATGGCCTGCGCGTTGCTGCCCACGTAGGGCGGGTCGCCGGCGAGCATCTCGTAGAGCATGGTGGCCACGGAGTAGACGTCGCTCCGCGCATCCACCTCGCGATCCCCCATGGCCTGCTCGGGCGACATGTACGCGGGTGTGCCGAGCGACATGCCGGTGGCCGTCATGCGGCTGGCGCCGGCGTGGCTGGCCGCGAGCGCGATGCCGAAGTCCGCGACGAGGGCAGTGCCGTCGTGCAGCAGCACGTTCTCCGGCTTGATGTCGCGGTGCACCACGCCGTGGCGGTGCGCATAGTCGAGCGCCGCCAGCACCTGGCTCGCCAGCCGGACGGCCTCCTCGACGCTCAGTTCCTTCTCGCGCGTCATCTTCACCCGCAGGGACTCGCCCTCGACCAGCGGCATGACGTAGAAGAGGAGTCCGTCGGCCGCCCCCGAGTCGAACAGCGGGAGGATGTGCGGATGCTGCAGGTTGGCCGTGACCTTGATCTCGGCGAGGAAGCGCTCGCCGCCGATGACGGCGGAGAGCTCGGGGTGCAGGACCTTGATGGCGACCTTGCGGTCGTGCTTCAGGTCCTGCGCGAGGTAGACCGTGGCCATCCCGCCGGCGCCCAGCTCGCGCTCGAGGCGGTACCGGTCGGCCAGGGCGGCGCCGAGACGAGCGAGTGCCGTCACGGCGCGGCGGGCTCCGTGCCCCGCAACTTCGCGACCAGCGCGGGCAGGTTCTGGATGACCATGATTCGGGTCGCTGGGTTGTTGCGCACCATCACGAACGTCCGGCCGTCGGGCGACACGTCGTAGTTGGTGTGCGGGATGGCGGTGGAAATGTCGGCCACGCCGAAGAGGTCGTGACGCGCCGTCACGGCCTGCTCGCCGACGAGCCGCAGCTCGGCCGCGATGAGCATGGGCGCGGTCGCGGGACCGCCGCGATAGAAGAGCTCGCGGCCGTCAGGTCCCCACAGCGGCTCGACACCGCCATCGACCGACACCTGGAGTGCCTCGCCCGTTCCCGCGAGCGCGCGCACGTAGATCTCGTTCCTGCCCGACTGGTTCGAGACGTACGCCAGCCAGCGGCCGTCCGCCGACACGGCGGGATACTGCTCGTCGAAGCGCGACGCCACCAGGGGCTCGAGGGGGCCGCGGCCGCCGTTGCGCAGGATGGCGATGTCGCTGCGGCTCCCCGGCACGAGGCTCGCCGCCGTCGTGACGAGCGCGCTGGCATCGCGGAGCCAGATGCCGGTGTAGCCGAGCTGCGGCGAGCTGAACAGCGACTCGGCGGGTTCGGTCGCGCCCGGCGTGGTGCGATAGGCGCCGAGGATGCCCTTGGGGGAGGAGATGAAGGCCAGCGAGCGGCCGTCCGGCGCCCAGCTCGCATCGTGCCCGTCGCGGCTGAACGTGGCTCGGCTCACGGCGCCCGAGGCCCGGTCGAGCACCCACACGTCGCGGCCCTCGATGGTGGTGAAGTCCACGGCGATTCGGCGCCCATCGGGCGAGAAGCGCGGCGAGTGGTAGTTGTGGCCGTCGGGCAGGGCCGGCTTGGCGCCGCCCCCGCGGTCGATCAGCACGAGTGAGCGTTCCGCTTCCGGGATGTAGGCGACGGTGCCGTTCGCCGAGGCCGCGAACTGCGCGGTGCCGGTGCCGCTCAGCGAGATGCCCCGGGCGATGGTGATGGGCCGGCCGCTCACCTTGCGCTGCTTCGGGTCGAAGCGTACGGCCTCGAGCGAGCCGTTCGTCAGCGCGTAGACCAGGTGGCCGGCCGAGTAACGGACCTGCACGACGTCCACGTTCAGGAGCGGCGTCGTCTCCCCCGTGGCGAGGTCGAACAGCAGGATCGGACCCGCCGACGCGCCGAACGGGCGGCTGAGGACCAGCATCTCCCGGTCGCCGGGCAGGACGTCCATCGGGACGAGCGAGATGTCCCGGCGGCTGGATGCACGCGTGATGACGTCGTCGGGGCCGATGCGTCGCAGGCCCCGTTGCGCGTCCTTGCTGCTGCCGAACCAGATCGAGCCGTCCGCGGTCCACACCATGTCCGGATCGTCCACCTCCCGTGGCAGCGCGCGGCCGTTGCCCCCGTCGAGCGGGATCCGATAGAAGGCGCGCGTCGCCTCGAGATATCCCACGACCTCCGCGCCGTCCTTCGACACCGCGTAGCCGGCCAGGGACGGGGGCGCGCCCGGGACCCGCACGACCTCCTCCGTCGCCATGTCGCGGCGGACGGTGATGTTCTCGCCGTTGATGTTCGTCGTGTAGAGGAGCGTGGCGCCGTCGGGCGTGATCGCGAGCTGGCGCTGGAGCGCCGTGGTGGTGCCGCCGAGGTCGGGGGCGAGGACCGCCAGACGCGACGGCGGCGGTTCGGCGACGTGCGGAGCGGGGCGGAACCAGGCTGCGATCGCGGCGAGGCCGGCGATCGCCGCGGCGGCGGGCCACAGGTACCGGGTGCGTCCCCGCGCGTGCGCGCTCCGCAGCGCGCGGGTGCGCGCGGGTCGACTCCCCGCGGCGCCGAGTGCCGTCGCGAAGTCGGCCGCAGTGGCGAAGCGGTCGGCGGGCAGCTTGGCGAGGGCCGTCAGTATCGCGTCCTCGACGCCCTCGGGCACCGTGTCCCGCAGCCGCGAGGGCGGCACCGGCTTCTCGGTCATCGCCTTCGCGACGATGGCCTGCGCGGTGCTGCCGGTGAAGGGCGGATCGCCGACGAGCATCTCGTACGTCATGGCGCCGAGCGCATAGACGTCGCTCTTCGCGGTGATCTCGCGCTCGCCCATGGCCTGCTCGGGGCTCATGTAGTGCGGTGTGCCGAGCGACATGCCGGTCTGGGTCATCCGGTCGCCGCCCGCCTTGCTGGCGGCCAGCGCGATGCCGAAGTCGGCCACGAGCGCCTTGCCGTCGTGCAGCAGGATGTTCTCGGGCTTGATGTCGCGATGGATGATGCCCTTGCGATGCGCGTAGTCGAGGGCGCCTGCCACCTCGGTGGCGAGACGCACGGCCTCCGCGATCGGCAGCTGCTTCTCGCGCGCGAGGCGGTCGCGCAGCGACTCCCCTTCCACGAACGGCATGACATAGAACGCGGTGCCGTCGAGCTCGCCGCTGTCGATGAGGCCGAGGATGTGCGGGTGCTGCAGCCCGGCGATCGTCTTGATCTCGCGCAGGAACCGCTCGGCACCGATGACGGCGGCGAGCTCGGGCTTGAGCACCTTGATGGCGACCTTGCGGTCGTGCTTCAGGTCCTCGGCGAGGTACACCGTGGCCATGCCGCCCTGGCCGAGCTCGCGCTCGAGGCGGTAGCGGTCGGCGAGGGCGGTCGTGAGGCGGGCAAGCACGTCAGCGGGCCTTCATCTTCGACCGGATCTCCTCGATCCAGTTGTCCACCACCACCAGCTGGCCGGCGCCCGGTGCTTGGTTCGCCGCCGCCAGGCGCACCATCACGAACCGCTGGTCGTCGGGCGTGAAGTCGAACAGCGGCACGGTCGAGGACCCGACCACGCCGGCCAGCGAGAACAGGGGCCGGGGTGCGCCGGGAGCGAAGGTGGGCCCCGGGGTGACGGGCACCGACATGAGG
Source organism: Gemmatimonadales bacterium (assembly GCA_036276435.1). Taxonomy (GTDB): domain Bacteria; phylum Gemmatimonadota; class Gemmatimonadetes; order Gemmatimonadales; family GWC2-71-9; genus JAGGAG01. The sequence continues at coordinate 5,493 of DASUOW010000211.1, read as the reverse complement.
TTGCCGCTGGGCGACTGGTAGACCAGCTCGCGTCCGCTGCGCGCCCAGCGCGCGGCCTCGCCGCCGTCCGTCGAGACCTGCCAGCGCCCGCCGGCGGTGTTCGGGAAGGGGCGCACGAAGATCTCGTTCCGGCCCGATTCGTTGGACGTGTACGCCAGCCACCGGTCGTCGGGCGAGAGGGTTGCTCCCTCCTCGCTGAATGCGCCCGTGAGGAGCGGCACGGGCACGCTGTCGCGACCGGGGCGTACCGCGTAGACGTCCCGGTTGTTGCCCTGCGTCATGCGGTACACGAGCCACTGGCCGTCGTGCGAGAACACCGCTTCCCCGATGGGACGGCGGGGCACCTGCCAGACCAGCTCGGGGGCGGCGCTGCCGTCCGCCACCTGCTTCCACACGGCGGGCGGCGTGCTGTCCCGTGACGCGATGTAGACCACGGAGCGTCCATCCGGCGTCCAGGTGGGCCGCTGCACGACCCGGGTGTCGAAGGTCAGGCGCGAGAAGGGCCCGGCCGGCAGTTGCTTCACCCAGAGGTCGGGCGAGGCGGCCTGGACGTCGATCGCCAGCCGGGTGCCGTCCGGTGAGAGGCTCAGCGCGCGGTTGGCCGAGGGGTTGTAGGTGAGGGGCGGGTCGAGCGGCAGGATCGCGCCCTCCCGGCTGACCATGACCACCTCGGCCACGCCGCCGCCGCTGGTGGCCAAGCCGGGCACGTAGGCGAGCGTTCCGGTGCGGGAAACGGCCAGGTCGGCGGAGCCGAACGCCTTGGTCATGATCCCCTCGAACAGGGGAACGATCGGCCCCGTGAGCGCGAGGGCGTCCTGGTCGAAGGCGGCCGCGAGCACGGCGCCGTCGGCGCGCACGAACACCAGGTAGCCCGGGTGCACGTAGCGCGCCACGAGCGCCTTGCCGAGAGCATGCCGCTTTCCGGTGGCGATCTCGAACGCGACGATGTCGAACTCTGCCGAGTTCATGCTGCGGCGGGAGCGGTACAGGACGGCCTTGCCGTTCGGCAGCACCTCGGGCCACGCCACGCCGAGTTCGCCGGCGGTCGTGTCCAGGGGAGCGATCAGCTCGGGCGCGCCACCGTCCTCGCGGATGCGGCCGACTCCGACGAGGGCATCGAAGTAGATCCATCCGTCCGGCCCCCACGCGACGCCGCCGCCCGCGCCGAGGCCGGGCTTGGTCAGCGTGATCGGCGGCCCGCCCGTCACGGGCACCACCCGCACCTCGACGTCGGTCGACGCGAGGTACGCGATCCGACTCCCATCCGGCGAGAACGAGGGGCTGTTCGCACCGGTCGTACCCGGCAGCGGCGTGGCGTCGAGCCGGTCGCGCTCGCGAAGCCAGAGCTGGGAACCGCCGTCGCCCGGGCCCACGTAGACCAGGCGCTTGCCGTCAGGGGAGAAGGCGAGGTTCACGCCGAGGATGCCCTGGCGCATCGCCTGCTCGGGCGGGATCCCCATGCTGTACCGGATCACCGGTGGCGGCGGCGCGGGGCGACGCCAGAGCCACAGCAACGCGCTGCACGCCGCCAGCGCGAGCGCGCCGGCGCCGATGGCGGCGAGGCGCCAGCGGGAGCCGGCACGCGCCACGCCCGGCGCCGTCGCGGCGGGCAGCGCGGTGGTGGCGAGCAGGTCGCCCGAGTGCCAACCCGGCGTGGCGAGCGCCTTGGCGAAGTCGGCCGCGGAGGCGAAGCGGTCGGCCGGGAGCTTGGCGAGCGCCTTCTGTACGGCCGCGGCCACGTTGGCGGGCACCGTGTCGCGGTGCACCGTGACCGGGATGGGCTTCTCGGTGAGCACCTTGGCCACGATGGCCTGGGCGGTGCTGCCGAGGTAGGGCGGGTCGCCCACCAGCATCTCGTAGAGCATGGTGGCGAGCGAGTACACGTCGCTTCGCGCATCGACTTCGCGGTCCCCCATGGCCTGCTCGGGGCTCATGTAGGCCGGGGTGCCAAGGGACATGCCGGTCGCGGTCATGCGGCTCGCGCCGGCGTGGCTCGCCGCGAGCGCGATGCCGAAATCGGCCACGAGTGCCGTGCCGTCGTGCAGCAGCACGTTCTCGGGCTTGATGTCGCGATGCACCACGCCGTGGCGGTGGGCGTAGTCGAGGGCGCTCGCGACCTGACTGGCGAGCCGCACCGCCTCCTCGACGCCGAGCTGCCGTTCGCGCGTCATCCTCACTCGCAGCGACTCGCCCTCGACGAGTGGCATGACGTAGAAGAGGAGGCCGTCGGCCGCGCCCGAGTCGAACAGCGGGAGGATGTGCGGGTGCTGCAGGTTGGCGGTGACCTTGATCTCGGCGAGGAAGCGCTCGCCGCCGATGACGGCGGAGAGCTCGGGGTGCAGCACCTTGATGGCGACCTTGCGATCGTGCTTCAGGTCCTGGGCGAGATAGACGGTGGCCATGCCGCCGGCGCCGAGCTCGCGCTCGAGGCGGTAGCGGTCGGCGAGGTCGGCGGCGAGTCGAGCGCTGACGTCGGTCATCGGTGTCTCAACTGCGAAGTGTCAGCGCCCATCGGTGGGCAGCGCGAAGACGAAGATCGTGGGCGCGCCGGTCTTGCCGAAGAAGAACCCGCCTCGCCCCGACGCCGCCGCGACGTACTGGCGGCCCTTCACGGCGTACGTGATGATGCCGCCTCCCATGCCGCCGCCGGTGTTGAAGCGATACAGCTCGCGGCCGGTGGCCACGTCGAGGGCGAGGAAGTCGCCGGTGTTCTCGCCGGTGAACGCCACGCCGCCGGCGGTGGTGGCGACGCCGGCCGTCATCGGCTGCGCCGAGCGGTAGCGCCAGCGCACCTTGCCCGTGGCGGCGTCGACGGCGGTGAGCCAGCCGTGCGAGGTGGAGTCGTACTTGATCCTGCCGCCCAGGAAGCCCTGGTTGACGACGAAGCGCGTCGAGTCCGAGGGCGTGAACGTGGCGCACCAGTCGACGGAGGGCGTGAGCAGCAGCGACGTACCGGGGTGGTACGCGGGCCCGTTCCACTGCACGCCACCGAGTACGCCCGGGCAGGCGCGCACGCCGGCCGGCGTGAGCGGCTGGTCGGCGTTCTCGATGGTGGTGACCGGCGTCTGGAAGACCCGCTCGTGGGTGGCACGGTCGAGCGCGCGGAGGATGCCGTCCTTGCCGACCGCCATCGCGAGGTCGCGCGTGCGGCCGTCCTGCGCGACGCGAATGAGCGGAGTCGCCTGGGTGAGGTCCCAGTCGTGGAAGTCGGCCGGCACGAGCTGCTCGTGCCAGCGCAGCTTGCCGGTGCGCACGTCGAGCACCACGACGCTGTTGCTGTAGAGGTTGGTGCCGCGGCGGTACTGCACGGGCAGGTCGGGGGCCGGGTTGCCGGCCGCCACGAACAGCTCGCCGGTCGCGGCATCGAGGCTCGGGGCCGTCCACACGGCGCCGCCGGCGATCGGGATGCCGGGGGCGTTCTGCCACGTCGATTCCTCGGGCTCGCCGGCGCGCGGCACGGTGTGGAAGCGCCAGACGGGACTGCCGTCGGCGAGGCGGAAGGCGCCGATCCATCCCTGGGCGCCGTTCTCGCTGCCGGCCGGTCCGATGATGACCATGTCCTCGAACACGAGCGGCGGCATCGTGATCCGCTCGCCGAGCGCCGGCTTCGCGACCTGGCGCGCCCAGAGCAGGCGACCGGTGGCCGCGTCGAGTGCCAGCAGGTACCCGTCGGCGGTGCCGCGCACCACGTAGCCGTCCTTCAGTGCCACGCCGCGGTTGTTCAGCCAGGAGAACTGGTCGCGCGGTTCCCACGCGTGGCGCCAGCGCTCTCGGCAGGTGGCCGCATCGAGCGCGATGGTGAGCCGCGCCGTGGTGAGGTACATGGTGCCCTGCCACACCAGCGGGCCGGTCACGAAGTTCTCGACGCTGCCCACCTGGAAGGCGCACACCGCCTGCAGCCGGCCGGCGTTGGAGGGTGTGACCTGCTTGAGCGGCGAGTGGCGCGTGCCGGCGTAGTCGTGATTGTGGTAGGGCCAGTCGGTGCTGGTGCCGGCGCGTGCGAGCTCCGCCTGCGTCGGGCCACGGCCAGTGGGTGCCATGCCCGAGTCGCCGGCGATGAACTCCGGTGCGGGTGGGCGCGCGGCGGCGGTCGCCGCGGCGGGAATGCGGAGTGCGCGGAGGTCGGTCGCGGCCGTGAGGTCCGCGGGGCCGGCAGCGAGGCCGTTGCGCGACAGGAGGTACGCCGTCACCTGCAGGTACGACGATTCCGCCAGCGTGCCCGCGGCGGGGCGCGGCATCGTGGTGCGGATCAGGTCGTGGAGATCGTGCACCGACTGGTCCGGCCGGGACCAGCGCGCGCTGAACGCGGGCCCCGCGAGCGCCGGCCCGACGGCGCCCTCGAGCTCGACACCGTGGCAGCTCGCGCAGTAGGCGCCGTAGATGCGCCGGCCGCGGTCCGCCTGCGCGGCGCTGTAGGAGCCGTCTGTCGACTGGGCGCGCGCGGCGAGGGGCCACGCGAGCGCGACGAGCACGGCCAGCCGGGCGGCGCCCGAGGCGATGGTCAGCGACATGGACGCTCGAGGAGGCTCACGCGTTCGGGCAGGTGACTTCCACGCGGTGCCCGTACTCGCCGCGGCCGGTCACTTGGCCGGGGTGAGCAGCTTGTCCACCCGCACCGTGACCAGCTTGTGCGAGTAGTCGCCCGAGGCGGCGACGACCGCCGAGCCGTCCGGCATCCAGTTGATGAAGACGTCGTTGTTCACGGGCGAGGTGACGATGCGCATCTCGCCGGTGGCGACGTCGATCACGCCCACGTCGAAGTTGCCGGCGCGCGCCGTGCGCACGGCGACGTACTTGCCGTCGGCGGACCAGCGCGCGTTGGTGTCCCAGGGGACGTCGTTGGTGAGCATGCGGAGCCCCGAGCCGTCGGCATTCGCCACGCCGACGTCGAACCCGGGCCCGAGGTCACGCTCGAAGACGATCCGGCTGCCGTCGGGCGACCACTGTGGGCCAGCGAACTGACCCTCGCCCAGCGGCAGGATGCGCAGCGGCCCGCCGGCGGCGCGCACGGTGGCGATGCGGCCCTCGCCGCGCACCTCGGTGGTCAGGAGGAGCGTGCGCGAGTCCGGGCTCCACGCGGGCGCCGTGGCGCGCGCGTCGCGGGTCAGGCGCATCGGCTCGCCGCCGGCGGCGGGCACCAGCCACAGGTCGCCGCCCTGGCTCTCGAAGTCGGAGACGAACGCCACGGACTTCCCGTCCGGCGACCAGGCGACGTCCGCCTCGTCGCCAGGCAGCGAGGTGAGCTGGGTGGGCTCGCCGCCCGCCGCCGGGACCACCCAGACGTCCTGGTCGGCGCCACGGGCCGACAGGAAGGCGATGGAAGCGCCGTCGGGCGACCAGGTCGGTATGCGGTCGTGCGCGTCGCTCGTGGTGAGCCGGCGGGGGGCGCCGCCCTCCATCGAAGCGACCCAGATGTCGCTGCTGCCGGCCTCGCGCGACTCGAACGCGAGCCACTTGCCGTCGGGCGAGAGCCGGGCCCAGTCGACACCCTTT
>DASUOW010000210.1:0-2992 GCA_036276435.1 Gemmatimonadales bacterium | reverse complement strand
GCGTCCAGTTCGTGGTGGCCTCGGCGACGGCGGCCCAGAGGTCGTCGACGTAGCGCTGCGGCGGCAGGTCCGGCGGGCGCGGCACGTTGAAGACGTTGCCGACGCCGCGCTCGCTCGCCAGGCCCGTGCCCGGATACCACGGATGCTGGTGCAGGGAGACGAAGCGGATCGTGGGGTCCTGCTCCACCAGCGCCTGCGTGCCGTTGCCGTGGTGCACGTCCCAGTCCACGATGAGCACGCGCTCGCGCCCGGCGGCGCGCGCGTGCCGCGCGGCTACCACGACGTTGTTGATGAGGCAGAACCCCATCGCCCGCGACCCCAGCGCATGGTGGCCCGGCGGGCGGATGGCGGCGAAGGCATGGCCGCCGGTCTCGAGCCCGTGCCGCAGCGCCGCGAGCGCGGCACCGGTGGCGCCGAGTGCCGCCTGCCAGCTGTGCTGGTTGAGCACCGTGTCGAGGAAGATGGGGCCGCCGCCCTTCCGGCTCAGATCCTCGATGGAGGCGAGATACTCGCGCGGGTGCACCATCACCACGTCGTCCACCGTGGCCGGCGCCGCCTCGCGCACGTCGAGGTTCGGCTCCTGCCGCAGGCGCTCGAGCAGCACGCGCAGGCGCGCGGGCGTCTCGGGATGCTCGGGACCGGGATCGTGCTGCAGGCAGGCCGGATGGGTGAAGACCGGGACCTTCATGGGTCAGTTGCGCCGGAGGAAGTCGTTGAGGGCCCGCGCCTCGTCGCGCAGCTCGCGACGGGCGGCGGAGATCTCCTGCAGGCGGCGCTGGTGCGAGCGCCACGTCGCGAGCACCACGCCGGCGGCGCCGAAGAGCACCACGCCGATGACCGACACCAGCGGACGGCGGGACCACAGGCCGAGCACCGCCAGCACCGCGCCGTCGAAGCCGAGCACGACCGCCGCGGCCCAGGTGAGCAGGCGCGTCAGGCCGGGGCGGGCGCTCATGCGGGGCTCATCGCACCGGACGGCGGCGACGCGGCACCAGGATGATCGACGAGCCCGTCACCATGCCCACGTCGCCCACCGAGCGATCCTCGTCGTCCAGGAGCGCACCGCGGAACTTCGCCTCGTAGTCGTCGGCGGGAGCGGTCACCCCGGTGCGCGCGAGCGCCGTGGCCTTGAGCGTGGCGATGGCGGTGTTCGCCGGCACCTCGAGGGACACCTCGTCCCACACGTCCTGCACCATGACCCGCACCGTCACGCGCTCGCTCATGTCCCGTCCCGTTCCGGCAGGGTGGAGAGGAACCGGTCGAGCGGCTGGTCGAACAGCAGCGTGGAGCCGCGCACGCGCACGCCACCGCCCTCGCGCGGCGCCACGGCGAGGGCGATCTCCTCCCCGCCCTGCCCGCGCAGCACCAGCCAGCCCGGGCCCTCCTTCTCCGGGAACGCGGCCTGCATCGGCACCCGCTCGGCGAAGAAGGCCTTGGCCAGGGCCAGCACGGCGGGCCCGTCCAGCGATGTCTCGCGCTCGTACACCATGTTCTAGTTCCTCCTGCCGGAATCTATCGCCCTCTCCCCATCCGCGGCCTCGCCGAGCCGATCCGCCCGCACCTCCGCCTGGGCGAGCGGCGTCTCGCGGAAGAGGTCGAACAGTCGCGGCTTGCGCCGCAGCACGAGCACCAGGTCGCCCTCCGGGGGATCGTCCACGCCCTCGACGAACAGGTAGCACGGCGGCGCCGTCCCGGGCGGCACCCGCACCGCGTAGCGCCGGCCGTGCCAGACGAAGGTGACGTCGTCCACCGGGCCCCGCACGACGAGGTCGTAGAACCAGTCGTCGTCCACCTGGTAGACGTCGGCCACCGGCGAGTCGCCGTCGAGGAAGAAGAGCGGGTCGAACCCCTCGCCGTCGATGCGCGCGAAGTTCTGCTCGGCGGCCCGGTCGAACGCCTCGAGGTCCGGCGCGTTGGCGCGCCACTCGAGGTGATGCCGCAACTCGTGCCAGAGCGTCTCGCGCGCCTCGCCCCGCCAGTCGAAACCGGGGCCTTCCTGCGACAGCGCATGGAACGAACCGTGGTACAGCACCACCCGGCTCTGCACCGGCCCTTCCGCCCCCCCGCCAGTGACGGGGATGCACTCGCCCAGCGTATAGATGCCGGCCCGCGTCGGGTGCGGCATGGTGCGTGGCGACACCTCCACCTCCAGCACGCCCTCGAAGTACTCCTCGGGCACGTCCTCGGCGAGCGAGCGCACGAGCGCGCGGAACGCGTCGAGCCGCACCGGCGCTACGCGCGCTCCAGCGCCTGCGCGAGGTCGGCGATGATGTCCTCGTAGTGCTCCACGCCCACCGACATGCGCACCATGCCCGGCGTGATGCCCATCCGCGCCTGGTCGGCCGGCGTCACGTCGGCGTGCGTCATCGTCGACGGGTGCTCCGCCAGCGACTCGGTGCCGCCCAGGCTCACGGCGAGGTGCACGAGGCGCAGGCTGTTCAGGAAGCGGAACGCGCCCGCCTGCCCGCCCTTCACCTCGAAGGAGATCAGCGAACCCGGCGACGTGCACTGGCGCTTGTACACCTCCGCCATGGGGTGGTCGTCGCCCAGCGCGCCCAGGTAGTGGAGCGCGTCCACCTTCGGGTGATCGGCGAGGAAGTCGGCCACGTAGCGCGCGTTCTTCATCTGCGCCGTCATGCGCATCTTGAGCGTCTCGAGGCTGCGCAGCAGCAGCCAGCCCGACCACGGCCCCGCCATGGTGCCGAGGAACGTGCGGAGCGTCCGCACCGGCGCCATCATCTCGGTGCTGCCGAGCACCGCGCCCGCGATCACGTCGCTGTGCCCGCCGATGAACTTGGTGGCCGAGTAGATGACGAGGTCGGCCCCGTGCTTCAGCGGCTGCTGCCACAGCGGCCCGAGGAAGGTGTTGTCCACCATCACCACCGTGCGGCGCCCGTGATCGGAGTGCAGCAGCCCGTGCGCGAACGCCGACACGGCGGCGATGTCCACGAGGCCGTTGGTGGGGTTGGCCGGGGTCTCGAGCAGCACCGCC
>DASUOW010000209.1:0-4504 GCA_036276435.1 Gemmatimonadales bacterium | reverse complement strand
TGTCGTCGGTCACCTCGGCGACGATCGCCGCCACCTCGGCGCCGAAGCGCTCGGCGAGCTCCGCGGCGGTGGTGTCGGTGTCCTCGATGGTGTCGTGCAGCAGGGCCGCCGTCAGCACCGGGGCGGTGGCCACGCCGCCGTCGCGCACGATGATCAGCGCCACGTCGATCGGGTGGTTGATGTAGGGCGAGGCGAGCTTGCCCTTCCGCTTCTGGTGGCGGTGGCGCGCCGCCGAGAAGGCGAGCGCATCGAGGACGCCGAGGAGTTCGGGCTCGTGCATCGTCAGGGGGTGCGGCGGAGCGGGGCGAGGTCGGCGTCGAGCTCTTCCACCAGCGCGATCGCGGCCTGCACCGCGCCGGCGAAGAACGTCGGGTGGAGGCGGTCGGCGTCGTCGGTCGGGCGGTGGTAGTCCTCGTGGTCCTCGACGCCCAGGTACACGAACGGGATGCCGACCTGGTCGAACGCCCCCTGGTCCGACTGGTTGGTCCAGTCCTCACGCCCCGGCGAGCCCCTGTCGTGGCCCAGCATCAGCGCGATGGGCGTCCGGCACGCCGCCGCCCGCACGTACGACGTGAGCACCGGCCGCGCGAGCGGACCCACGGCGAAGAGCCGGCGCTTGTCGCTTCGGCCCACCATGTCGAGGTTCACGTTCACCGCCATCGCCGCACGGGGCACGAGCGACGTGCGGAGAAAGGCGTGGGCGCCCACGAGCCCGCGCTCCTCGCCGTCGAACCAGACCAGCAGCACCGAGTGCCTCGGCGGGTGGCGCTTCAGGTGTTCGGCGATGGCGAGCAGGGCCGCGACGCCGGACGCGTTGTCGTCGGCGCCGTTGTAGACCTGGCCTCGGCGCACGCCCTCGTGATCGTAGTGCGCGGTGACGACGAGATGGTGATCCTGATCGACGGTGCCCTTCACCAGCGCCACGAGGTTGGTGCCCGTCACCACGGTGTCGCCGCGCCGGCCGGCGCTGAACGGCTGTTCGAGAGGGCCGAGGGAGTCGAGGCCCAGGCCGCGAATGCGCGAGGCGAGGTAGCGCCGCGCCCGCGCCCCGCCGGGCCGCCCCAGCTCCCGCCCTTCCATCGAATCGGCCGCGAGCACCTGCACGTCCCGCATGAGCTGCGCGCCGTCCACCGCCGCGCGAGGCAGCGGCTCGCCGACGCACGTCGCCGCGGTGGCGACGGGCGACTGCTGGACGGCGGCGATGAGGAGGAGGGCGAGCAGCATCGGGGCGGAAATTACACGCATCGCCCCGGAAATCACCTCACCGCTTCTCCTTCTGGTACGTGCCCATCAGCACCGCCTCGGCGAGCACGTGGCCCCTCATCGCCGCCTCCAGCTGCGGCTTGGTGGCCGGCCCGAGGTCGGGCAGCACGGTGTCGAGCGCATACAGCTTGAAGAAGTACCGGTGCCGCCCGATGGGCGGGCACGGACCGCCGTAGCCGGTGCGCTTCCAGTCGTTGGTCCCTTCCCGCGTCCCGGCCGGCAGGTCGGCGCCTTCGATCCCTTCGGGCAGGCCCACGGCGGCGCTCGGGATGTCGTAGAGCACCCAGTGCACGTAGGTCATCTTCGGCGCCTTGGGATCGGGCGCATCGGGATCGTCCACGATGAGCGCCAGGCTCTGCGCATTGGCGGGCACCCCGCTCCACCGCAGCGCGGGCGAGCGGTCACGGCCTTCGCAGGTGAAGGCAGCGGGGATGGGGCCTTCGTGCTCGAATGCGGGGGAGGTGAGGGCGAGTGTCATGGGAGCCTCGCGTGGTGAGCGGTGGAATCAGTGGAATCAGACGAGCGAGCGCCACGCCCCATGCTCATTGCGAGGAGCGCAGCGACGAAGCAATCCGGGTGCGAAGAGCGGAACTCCGTGCGCGCGCACCGGGCTCCGCTCCATGCACCCGGATTGCTTCGTCGCTCGCTGCGCTCGCTCCTCGCAACGACCGGCGGCTTACTCCAGATGACACCCATCCGCACACCCGCACGTCTCCCTTCCCCGTACCCCCTCCACCCCTTCCCGCACCAGCAGCGGCACCATCGCCAGCGCCGCCACCGGGTCGGCCCACCACCACCCGAGCGTCGCGCGCAGCACCAGCCCGCCCAGCAGGATCGCCGAGAGCCACGCGCAGACGTCGGTCTGCATCGCCTCGGCCGCGAGCGCGCGGCTCGACAGGCCCGTCGCCACCCGGCGCTTCGCACGGGCGAGGACCGGCATCACCACCAGCGAGAGGGCCGCGAGCACCATCCCCGTCACGCTCACGTCGGGCACGTGGCGGGTACGCAGCGTCTCGATCGCCTCCCAAGCCACATACGCCGCGAGCCCGAGGAACGCCGCTCCCACCACGCGCCGCGTCAGCAACTCGGCCCGCTCGCGTGCCGGCACCTCGGCGTCCTGATGCAATCGCCACATCGCCGCCCCGCCCGCGGTCAGCTCGATGAGGCTGTCCACCCCGAACCCGGTGAGCGCCACGCTCCCCGCGATGGCCCCCGCCACGAGCGCGACCACCGCCTCGAGGCTGTTCCACGCGATGGTGAGCCACGCCAGGCGCTTGCCCCGCCGGGCGAGATCGCGGCGCTGCAGGCCGATCGGCCGCACCTCGAGCGCCTGCGTCACTGCGACTTTCCCCTTCCCTGCATTCGCGCGCCGCCTTCCGGGGTATATCCCCCGAAGTTCCTATCTACGCCGAGGCCCTGATGTCCGCACGCGGTCTGCTCCGATTCGTCCTGCTGCTCGCCCTCATCCCCTTGCTGCTGCGCACCCAGGTGCGGTCCGCGCCGGTCGACGAGGAGGAAGAGGATCTCGACCTCTCCAACGATCCCGACCTCGACGTCGAAAGCGCCGACGGCCTGATCGATATCAATACCGCCTCGCAGGAAGTGCTCGCCACCCTCCCGGGCGTCGGCCCGGCGCACGCCGAGGATATCGTGCAGGGGCGGCCGTACCGCGCCAAGCTCGACCTCGTGCGGCGCGGCATCATCTCCGAGGCCACCTACCAGACCATCCGCGACCAGGTCATCGCGCGGCATCGCAGCGTCGAGCCCTCCGAGGAGGAGATCAGCTCCCAGGGACACGCCTGACCCACACGTCCACGTGCGTCGGTCCGCCCTGCGTGAGCACCCCGTTGTGGGTGTCGCTCACGAACCAGAGCTTCCCGTCCACCTCGATCCGCGCGCTCACGCCGTAGCGATGGCGCGTGTCGATGCGGGCGGGATCGAACTCGAGCGTGAACGGGATCGGCACCTGCGTCGTCGGCACCAGCACCTGCTCGGCCAGCACCTCGGCGGGCGCATCGGCCCGTGAGACGTCCTGCAGTCGCACCGTCACCGTGGCGCCCGGCGGCAGCGCGATGCGCTCGCGGTAGCTCACGCTCCCCGTCACCGTCGCGCGTGAAGCCGGCGTGGCTGGCGGCGTGGAGGCGCCCGTGGCGCAGGCCAGAACGCCGAGCGCAAGAACGCTGAGCTGCCAGGTGTTGGTCATCGGATGTCCATGTCGACGAAGGGCGTCCGGGGGTCAGCCCGACGCCGGCATCATGAAGATCGCCATACGCGCCACATTGGCGCGGCAGACCCGGCGGCTGCTAAGTTTCCACGATATGCGCCTTCGACCGTTCGTCCTTTCGCTCCTCCTGCCCACGCTCGGCGCGTGCGCGCATGGGATGAACTATACCGACCCAGCGGGCCCGCGCTTCAGCGGCAGCCCGCCGGAGGGGGCCATGCCCGCCTCCGCGATGGCCGCCGAGCCGGCCCGGATCGCCGAGCGGCCGGGTCGCATCCGCGTGGCGTCGTTCAACATCGCGTGGGCGCGGAAGACGGACGAGGCCATCGAGCTCATCCAGGCCGAGCCCGCCCTCGCCGGCGCCGACCTGTTCATGCTGCAGGAGATGGACGAGGCTTCCGCGGCCAAGGTCGCGAAGGCCCTCGGCATGCACTACGTCTACTATCCGGCCACGCTGCACCCGAAGAGCGACCGCAACTTCGGCAACGCACTGCTTTCGCGCTGGCCCATCGAGAGCGACAGCAAGCTCATCCTGCCCCACACCTCGTGGCAGCTCCGCACGCAGCGCATCGCGGTGCTCGGCACCGTGCGCATCGGCGGCGAGCGGGTGACGGTGGCCACGGCGCACTTCGGCACCATCGTGGAGATCTTCCCCTGGGGCCAGCGCGACCAGGCTCGCGCGCTGCTCGAGGCGGTGAAGGCGCAGAACAACGTCATCGTCGCCGGCGACTTCAACACCGGCGGCCTGGGCGAGCTGTTCGAGGCCGAGGGTTTCACCTGGCCCACGCGCGGCATCGGTGACACGCACCGCTTCTGGTCGTTCGACCACGTCTACGCGCGCGGCTTCGTGCCCATCGGCCGCGGCATGGTGAAGGAGGTCGGCGACATCAGCGATCACAAGCCGATCTGGGCCGACCTGGCGTGGGCGCCGCAGGTGGCCTCGGCCGGCACGACCTCGATGGCCGCCGCACGGTAGCACCCGGCGCCAACGGCATGCCACAGGGGGCCGCGAGCATCGCT
>DASUOW010000208.1:0-2633 GCA_036276435.1 Gemmatimonadales bacterium | reverse complement strand
GTCATGGTGGAACGCCTCGACCGCGAGCTCGAGAGCGCGGCGGCGAAACGGTGAGCCCGCGCTTCGCGTCGACGGCCCGCTCGGCGCCCCGCCTGCGCTCGTGACGGCGTTCGACGCGCACCTCGTCCGCATCGCCGTCTGGGGGCTCGCGAGTCTGCTCGTCGGCGCGCTGGTGCTCGTACGCCGTCGTGACGTGGGGTTCTGGCGGCATTTCGGCATCCAGGCCGCGGCGTGGGGTGCCGTGAACCTCGTGCTCGCGCTCGCGGGTCGCGCAGGTTCGCCGCCCTCGGCCGCGTTCCTGTGGGTCAACGTCGGTCTCGACGCGGGCTACGTCGGCGTCGCGGCGACACTCATCCTCACCGGCCGGCGCTTCGGCGCAGCGGGCCTGCGCGGCGCGGGCTGGGCCATCGTGCCGCAGGGCCTCTTCCTGCTGGCCGCCGACCTTCTCTATCTCGCGGAGCGGAACTGGACATGAGGCGTGCGACATGGCGCGGGCTGGCGTCGTCCCTGATGCTCCTTCAGGGCTGCGCCGGCGGTGGCGTGCCTTCGGCCCCTGCCCCCGCGGCCCCGTTCGGCGGCCCGAACCCCTGGCCCGCCATCCGCGCCGAGCGCATCCGCACGCTGCTGCCGGGCGCGATGCGCACGGCGAACGTGGACGCCTGGGTCATCTTGGCGCGCGAGAACGCCAACGACCCGCTCGCCCTGCACGTGGGCGCGGAGAACGCGGGCGCGCCGGCCGCGTTCGTCTTCTTCCGCACCGGCGACGCCGTGCGCTCGGTGGCGATCTCGGGGTTCGGCGAGGCCATCGCGCTCCGCGAGCTGGGCACGCACGACTCGGTGGTGGTCTACGAGCGCGAGGCCGGAGCCCTCGAGCGCGCCGTGGCCGAGCGCCTCAGGGCGGCGAACCCGGCTCGCATTGCGATCAACAGCGGCGGGAGCGGCATCGCCGACGGGCTCTCGTACACGCAGCGCACGGCGCTCGAGCGCGCCCTCGGGCCCGACCTCGCCGCGCGGCTGGTGCCGTCGCAGCCGCTGGTGGAGGCGTGGCTCGCCGTGAAGCTCCCCGCCGAGATCGACATCATGCGCCGCGCCACGAAGCTCACGGCGGCGCTCGAGCTCGAGGCCTACGCGACCGTGCAGCCCGGCGTCACCACCGATGCCGACATCGCGCGCTTCCTCAAGCGCCGCATGCGCGAACTTGGCGTCGAGGACGGCTGGAGCCCGGCCCAGAACCCGAGCGTCAACTCGGGCCTCGACCGCGGCCACTCGCACGCCACCGAGCGCGTCATCCAGCCGGGCGACATCATCCAGACCGACTTCGGCATCAAGGTGCACGGCGTCTGGGTCACCGACATCCAGCGCTTCGCCTACGTGTTGCGGAAGGGTGAGACGGCACCGCCCGCCGACGTGCAGCGCCGCTGGGAGGCGGCGCTCCGGGCCGGCCGCGCCGCGTTCGAGGCAATGCGTCCCGGCGCCACCGGGGCGCAGGTCGATTCCGCCCAGCGCCTGGTGATGGCCGCGACCGGCTCGGCGCCGGTGCCGTGGGGCACGGGGCACCCGGTGGGCTACTGGGCGCACGACGCCGGCCCGGGCCTCAACCGCCGGGAGACCCGCATCCTCGCTCCCGGCCACGTCTTCGCCTTCGACAGCTTCCACGCCTGGACCATCGACGGGACGCCTCGTCCGTGGGGCGACGGGACCAAGACCCTCTCGTCCGAGGAAATGGCAGTCGTCACCCCGTCCGGAGTGGAGTATCTTGAAGCACCCCAACAAGCACTCGCATTGATCCGGAGCGACTGATCCTCACGCCGAGGCGGGCCGCATGACGCAGTCCAGCCAGCGACTGACGGCCGCCCTCAGCGACCGGTACCGTCTCGAGCGCGAGCTCGGGGCCGGCGGCATGGCCACGGTCTATCTCGCCGAGGACCTCAAGCATCGCCGCAAGGTCGCCATCAAGGTCCTGCACCCGGAGCTCTCGGCCGTCATCGGCGGCGACCGGTTCCTCAAGGAGATCGAGCTCACCGCGTCGCTGCAGCACCCGCACATCCTCCCATTGTTCGACTCGGGCGCCGCCGACAACCTGCTCTACTACGTCATGCCCTTCGTCGAGGGCGAGACGCTGCGCGGCCGGCTCGAGCGCGAGCGCCAGCTGCCGCTGGAGGATGCGGTGAGCATCGCGCAGGAAGTCGCGAGCGCGCTCGACTACGCGCACAAGCGCGGTGTGGTGCATCGCGACATCAAGCCCGAGAATGTGCTGCTGCAGGACGGCAAGGCGCTCGTCGCCGACTTCGGCATCGCGCTCGCCGTGAGCAACGCCGGCGAGGGCCGGCTCACCCAGACCGGCCTCTCCCTCGGCACCCCGCACTACATGAGCCCCGAGCAGGCCATGGGCGAGCGCGAGATCACGCCGCGCAGCGACGTGTACGCCCTCGGCGCCATGACCTACGAGATGCTGGTGGGCGAGCCGCCCTTCACGGGCCCGAGCGCGCAGGCCATCGTCGCCAAGGTGCTCACCGAACGCCCCGTGCCCGTCACGGTGCATCGCGACACGGTGCCGGCACACGTCGCCGCCACCCTGCACAAGGCGCTCGCCAAGCTGCCCGCCGACCGGTTCGGGAGCGCCGCCGAATTCG
>DASUOW010000207.1:0-3132 GCA_036276435.1 Gemmatimonadales bacterium | reverse complement strand
GCGCCGACTCGAGCGCGAGCTACGAGAAGGAGACGGTGCGCTGGCGCTGGCCCGCGCCCGGCGCGATCTGGCTCGCGCTCGGCGGTGAGTGGGAGAAGTTCAAGCTCGACCTGAAGGGCGACAAGCTCACGCTCTCCGAGGGGGACCTGCAGGAGCCGATCACCCTCAAGCGCATCGGCCCGCCCACGCCACGCGACGCGAGCGTGCCGGTGCCGCCGGATCCGGATACCGAGCAGTAGCAGACCAGCACGACGACACTGCACGGGCCCGCCAATGGCGGGCCCGTGCTGCGTCGCGGCCCTTGTCAGAGCGTGAGGGTGAACTGCGAGCCCGTCGCGTGCGCGAGGGTGACCGGCCCCGTGGGCTCGTCCTGCCGCGCCACGAGCACGTCGCCGGTGAAGCCGACCGCGCGCAGCGCCTGCTCGACGGTCTCGCGCGCCGCGATCTCGGTGTTGCAGCGCCGGCTCAGGTGCGCGAGCATCACGGTGCCGAGGCCGCGGTGGTGCACCTCCGCGAGCAGTTCGGCCGCGGTGCGATTCGAGAGATGGCCCGCCGAGCCCGCGATGCGCTCCTGCACCGACACCGGATAGTCGCTCGTGCGGAGCAGCACCTCGTCGTGGTTGGCCTCGAGGATGACCGCCGTCAGGTTGCGCAGGAGGTAGCGCACGGCCGTGGTGGGTCGACCGAGGTCGTAGGCGAGCCCCACGCTGGTGCCGTCGCGCGCGGCGACGGCGAGGGCCAGCGGCTCGGCGGCGTCGTGCGGGATGGGGCAGCCGGTCACGGTGAAGGGGCCAAGCTCGCGCCGCGCGCCCTGCACGATCTCGTGGAAGCCGATCGAGTCGCCCGCGCCGAGTGCGTCCCAGGTGCCGGCGGAGGCGAGCACCGGCACGCCGTGTCGCGCCGCGAGGCGGCAGGCACCGGCGGCGTGATCACCGTGCTCGTGCGTGAGCGCCACGCCCACGAGGCCCGAGAGGTCGAGGCCCGCCCGCTCCGCCCGCTTGTCCAGTTCCCGCAGGCTGAACCCCGCGTCGAGCACCAGCACCGCGCCCTCGCACTCCATCGCGAAGGCGTTGCCTCGCGAGCCCGACCCCAGCGCGAAGAGCCGGCTCAGGGGACGAACCGCCGGTAGAGGGTGGCGAGCGCCGCTCGGCGTTCCGGCGTCATGGTCACGTCGCGTCGAGGCATCACGCGCTCGGCGACGCGGAGGAATCCGTCCTCGGTGAGCAGCTCGCCCTGATGCCCCCACGCCATCGGCGGCACCCACTTGGGCGGTGGCGCGCCGAACACGTTGGCTCCGGCGCCGACGATCGTGCCGGTGGAGAGCATGGTGCCGATCGCCGTCTTGGCGTGGTCGCCGAACAGCGTGCCGAGGAACTGCCGGCCGGTGTCGAGCGTGGTGCCGTCGGAAGTCAGGCGCACGGCGCCGTAGGTGTTCTTGAGGTTGCTGGTGGTGGTGCCGGCGCCGAGGTTGACCCAGTGCCCGAGCACGCTGTGGCCCACGAACCCGTCGTGCCCCTTGTTGGCGTAGCCGATGAAGCATGAGCTGGCGATCTCGCCGCGCACGTTGCACCGGGGCCCGAACGCCGACGCCTTGATGGGCCCGCCGAGCACCTTGGAGCCCGCGCCGACGAAGCACGGTCCCTCGAGGCGCGTGCCGTGCCGCACCTCGGCGCCCTGCTCGATCACGACGGCGCCCGCGCGCGTGTCGAACACCACGCCCGGCTCCACGACGGCGCCGTAGCAGCAGACCAGCGTCGGATCGCCGATCACGATGCTGCCGTCCGGCAGCGGATCGCCCGGCTTCGCCGTGAAGTCGGCGCAGTCCTCGGCGAGGAAGCGCTCGAGCGCGGTGAGCAGGTCGAAGGCGCCGCGCAGCAGCAGGCCGTCGATCGACCCGGCCTCGCCGTCGTCGGAGGGAGCGGACCACGTCTCGCCCTCGGCCACCATCCAGCCCACGGTGACGCCGTCGTGAACGAGGCGCCGGATGCCCGCCGTCGCCTGGGGTGGCGTGCCCGCCGGCGCGAAGTCGGACCGCGCCACGAGCGCCGGGCCGGCGATGGAGCGCGAGGGCAGCGTGGCCGGCTCGTCGAGTTCCTGGAATCCGGCGGCGAGATCGCCCATGATCGCGCGCGCGGTGCACCCGGTCGCCGCCTCCCACCGTTCGCGGATGCGCCACACGCCGGCGCGCAGCTCGGCCACCGGGCGGGCCCCGGCGAACGGCGCCCAGGCCCGCCGGTCGGTGGGCTCGACGAGGATCAGCGGCGTGCTCACGGCAGGTCGCGCAGCTCGGCGGGCATCGCGTCGAGCAGCCGCTTCAGGTCGGCGGCACGCTCGCGGCGGGTGACGAGGATGCGCCCGTTGGCCTGCACCACGACGAGGTCCTGCACGTCGTGCAGCACGATCGGGTCGCGCTCGCTCCAGACGATGCAGTCCTTCGCGTCGAGCGCGAACACGACGCCCTCGGTGACGTTGCCGTTCTGGTCGCGCGGCCGCACGCGGCCCAGCGCGTCCCACGTGCCGATGTCGTCCCAGCGGAACGTCCCGCGCACCACCGCCACCGCGCGCGAGCGCTCGAAGACGCCCACGTCGATCGACACCGGTGTGACGTCGCGGAAGAACCCCTCCACGTTGCCCTGCCGCAGCGTGTCGAGGTGCGGCGCGAGCTCGGGCGTGTGCGTCCGCACCTCGCGCAGCAGGCACGCGCCGCTCCAGGCGAAGAGGCCGCTGTTCCACAGCGCGCCGCACGCCATCAGGTCGAGCGCGGTGGCCGCGTCGGGCTTCTCCTGGAAGCGCTCCACCGTGGAGGCGAGCGCGTCGAGGGGAGCGCCCGTCACGATGTAGCCGTAGCCCGTTTCGGGCCGCGAGGGCACCATGCCCACGGTGACGAGCCGGTCGTGGGTGCGCGCGCTCTCGAGCGCGATGCGCGCGGTGTTGCGAAAGCCTTCCTGGTCGCTGATCCACCAATCGGCGTGCATGGAGAGGACGGAGGCGTCCGGATCCCGGCGCAGTGCCTCCAGCGTGCCCCAGACGAGGGCCGGCGCCGTCGAGGCGGCCCGCGGCTCGACGAGGATGTTGGCCGCCGGGAGGCCGAGGCGCTCCCGGAGCGGGCCCGCCAGCTTCTCGCCGGTGACG
>DASUOW010000206.1:0-2189 GCA_036276435.1 Gemmatimonadales bacterium | reverse complement strand
CTCGTGCGCCCGGCCGCGATGGTCAACCTGCTCGGCGACCTGTGGCAGCGCGGCACGCCCGACTGGGCGGCGGCCTGCCTGGTGCACGGCGTGAAGCTCCACCTCTACGGCAAGGGCGAGCCGCGCCCCGGGCGCAAGATGGGACACATCACCGCGCTCGGGCGTGACGTCGCGACGGCGCTTGGGAGCGCGCTCGAGGCGCGCACGGCCCTGACGTCCTGAGCCTCGCGTCCCGGCCGTCGCCGGTGTCGGCTCTCTCCCTGGGCGTGCCGTGTGGCGGCGACCGTCGTGCTCACTGGCCGCTGGCTGATTGGCTGATCGGCTGATTGGCTGCTTGGCTGATGGCCGATTGGCCGCTTGGCCGATGGCGGATCAGCTGAGGGGCTCCCTGGAGGCGCCTCATGACATCGATGAAGAAGGTGGAGATCGTCATCGACGCGATGGAATTGTCGGCGGTCACCGCGGTGCTCGACAAGGTAGGCGTCCCTGGCTACACCGTGGTCGACCAGGTCACCGGCAGGGGCACCCGCGGCGGCCGAGGTGGCGACGACCTCGCCGGCACGCCGCGCCACGGTTACGTCTTCACGGTGTGCGTGGAGGCGCAGGCGCGCGCCGTGGCCGAGGCGGTGCGCCCGCTGCTGCGCCAGAGTGGTGGCGCCTGCCTGGTCACCGACTGCCTCTGGGTGGAGCACTGAGCGACGCGGGGGGTGGCCGAGCACCAGGAACCCCTTCCCCCACGGGAGCTTGAGAAACCCCCGCCCGATTGCGGAGAATGCGGGTGCTGTGAAGTCTGCCACCCGCTACGGCGCGTCTCCCTGGGCCGACGCCCTGCCCGCCACCGCCCGCACGGCCTACCCGCGGCTCGCGGAGTCAGCCGAGGTCCCCGTCGTCATCGTCGGGGGCGGCCTGGCAGGAGCGGCGGCGGCGTACGCGTTCAGCGCGGCCGGGATCCGAGTGGCGGTGGTGGAGGCCGGTCGACTCGGCGCGGCGGGCACGGCAGGGTGCGCCGGCCACGTGCTGGCCGAGCCGGGTGGCGACTACCTCGACCACGAGGCACGGCACGGACGACGGGTCGCGCGCGCGCTGTGGCAGTCCACGCGGCGCGCGGCCCTCGAGCTGCAGTCCGCGGTGAAGCGCCTGAAGCTCAGGTGCGGACTCGAGGCGCTCGACGTAGTGACCTGGGCACGCGGCGACGAGGTCAAGCGCCTCAGGCGGGAACAGCAGGCGCGCAAGGCCGCCGGCCTCGAGGCCTCGTGGGTGACCAGGCGCGCGCTCGCGTCGCTCGGCGGCGACGCCGACGCCGGCCTGCGGACCCACGGGCACGCCCACCTCGATCCGCTGCGCGCGTGCCTGGGCTTCGCCCGCGCCGCCGTCTCGCGCAAGGCGCTCGTCTTCGAGCGGAGCCCGGTGACGAGCGTCGCGTTCGACGCACGGTCCGTGCGGGTGACGAGCGGAAAGGCCGTCCTCAGGGCCGAGACGGTGATCCTGGCGACGGGGGAGCCGATCGCGCCGTTCGGTGCGCTCGAGCGCCATTTCGAATCGCGCGACGCGTACTCGGTGGTCACGCCGACACTGCCCGCCAGCGTTCGGAAGGCTGCGCCGGACCGCGGCGCCATCCTCGCCGACCGGATCGACCCGCCCCACCGCCTCACCTGGATTGGCGACGAGCGGATCCTCTGGAGCGGCGGCGACCAGCCGCGCACACCGGAGCGCGTGCGCGACAAGGTCATCGTGCAGCGCACGGGTCAGCTCATGTACGAGTTGTCGCTCGTGCTCGAGCCGATCTCGGGCATCCAGCCCGCGTACGGCTGGCACGCGCCGTACAGCCGCACGGTCGACGGGCTGCCCTACGTCGGCCCGCACCGCAACTACCCGCGCCACCTGTTCGCCTGGGGCCTCGGCACGAACGTCGCCTCGGCGTTCCTCGCGAGCCGCATCCTGCTCCGCCACTACACCGGGCAGGCCGACAAGGACGACGAGACGTTCGGCTTCGCGCGGTTCGGGGGACGGTGATTCGTCCGATCAACGTCGTGCGCGGTGTGCGCACGGTGCGCCGGGTGCACCGGGTGCTGGTGCGCGGTGCACAGGGTGCGCGTCGTGCCCGTGCGCCAGGTGCGGGGGCACCTTGCGCACCCTGCGCACCTTGCGCACCCACCTTGCGCGCGCGGACCCCGTGCACCCGGCGCACC
>DASUOW010000205.1:0-2122 GCA_036276435.1 Gemmatimonadales bacterium | reverse complement strand
CAGTTGCACCGACACGGAAACCCCCATCTTATCGACGGGGGGTTCAATGTCAAACTAGCAGATTTTCAACAGTTTGCGCGCCACGTTGGAATCGTGCATTCCTCTTCATCCTTACAGCGTGCTGACTAAATAATAGTCAGTTCTGAGGCGTCAGAAGTTGAAGATGCCGAGATCCGCGGGCGCATTGTCGAGCGTCGGCCCGACGAAGCTGCCCGTGAAGGTCTGGGGCGCCTGCCCCCGCATCTGGATCGTCACGACCCAGTCGGAGCGGGCCACGCCGCAGTCGTCGAAGTAGCGCACGACGACCCTGTAGGGGCCGGTCGGCGCGCGACCCGCCGGCCAGACGATGTTCTCCGCGTTCTTGCCGTCGATGGAGCAGGCGGCGTTGGAGTCGAGGTCCAGCGATCCGCCGCTCGCGGCGCTGCGGTTGCCGAAGTACAGGATCTCGCCCGACGGATCCTCGACCGAGAGGTCCACGTCCGAGGCGCCCGACCAGGACACGTTGATCTGCACGTCGCCGGTGCCCACCCGGATGATGCGGACGGTCTGGTTCGAGAAGGGCCCGAGCCCGTTCACGCCTTCGACGGCGTAACGAATCCGCAGCTGCGACGCGCCCACCTGCGGCGAGACGCCGAGCACGACGTCCTCGAGCGCGGAGCCGGACGGGAGCAGCAGGTCGTAGTAGCCATCCACGCCCTCGATGCCGATGACGACGCGCTGGAAGGTGTCGCTGCCGTCGAGGCTCACGGTGGAGCTGCCCCCGTTCACCGCGCTGGAGATGCCGGCGAGTGCGACGGTGGGCCCCGTGGTGCCGCTCGGCTGCGCCCCCGGCTGCAGGGTGCCCTGCACCGTGGCGTTACGGGCGCTGACGAACGTGATCAGGTCCGCGAGGCTGCCGGTGGGCCCGAGCGCCTCGGGCGACTGGCAGCCGGCCAGAACCAGCATCGTCGTGACGGCGCCGAGCGCGGCGCGCAGGTGCGCAACAGTAGCCATGCCATGCTCCATGGGCGGTGGGGGCCGGTACGCCGGCGCGGATGTCTCCCGAGCGCAGCCCACCGAGGCAACAGGCGTACCGAGCCGGCACGGCCTGCGGGCCCTCCGGCGCCCACGCCGCTGGAGCCACGGCGCTAGACCGTTCCAGCACTTGAGGTTGCGAGCCGGGGAGCCGGCCGTTTTCCGGCGGCGCGGCTGCTAGGAGCGGCGGGCGTCGTCGGTTACCTTCCTGCGCCATGTCGATGCGAGTTGCCGTAGCGGTTTCGGGCAGGGGCAGTAACCTCGAGGCGCTCCTGCGCGCCCTGGGCGATGGGGGCGAGGCGCGGGTGGTGCTGGTGCTCAGCAACCGCGCCGACGCGCCGGCGCTCGATCGCGCGCGCGAGCGCGGCATCGCGGCCGCCGTGCTCGCCGATTTCCGCAGCGGCGCCGAGTGGCTGGGACTGCTCGAGCGGCACGGCGCGGAGCTGCTGGTGCTCGCCGGCTACCTCAAGCTGGTGCCGACCGACGTCATCGCGCGCTACCGCGGCCGCATCCTCAACGTGCACCCCGCCCTGCTGCCCGCGTTCGGCGGGCCCGGCATGTACGGGCACCGCGTGCACGAGGCGGTGCTCGCGAGCGGTGCGACCGAGAGCGGCTGCACCGTGCACCTCGTGGACGAGGAGTACGATCGCGGCGCCATCCTGGGCCAGCGTCGCGTGCCCGTGCTGCCCGGCGACACGCCCGAGGCGCTCGCGGCCCGCGTGCTGGCGGAAGAACATCGTATCCTGCCCGCGGCGGTGCTCGCCGCGGCGCGCGCCGGCAAGCCGGTGCCGCTCGAACCGCTGCAGGCCACAACGTGAGAGGACGTCCATGCCCCGGGCACTGATCTCGGTGAGCGACAAGCGCGGCATCGTTGCCTTCGCGCAGGGACTCGTGTCCCTGGGCTGGGAGATCATCTCCACCGGCGGCACCGCCGCCGCGCTCCGGGCCGCCGGCGTGCCGGTGATCCCGGTGGACCAGATCACGCAGATGCCCGAGATGCTCGACGGCCGGGTGAAGACGCTGCACCCCGCGGTGCACGGCGGCCTCCTCGCACGCCGGGACGTGCAGGAGCACGTCGCCGCGCTCCGCGAGCATCGGATCACCCCGA
>DASUOW010000204.1:0-4358 GCA_036276435.1 Gemmatimonadales bacterium | reverse complement strand
GAGCCGCACCGTCCGCATGAAGACACGCTGACGGGGAGCATAATGGACGATGCGGTACGAACGCCCGGCTGCGGGGGCCACGGGAGTCTCCGGTCTGTTGCGGTTGCCGCGGCCCATGGGACCACGATGCAAGCGGTTGCGATGCCCGGAGTTGAAGCATTTGTCGCGCCGGGACGGGCCCGCCGCGACGTCCGACTGCAAGCTTATTTGTCGTATGGAGTTGCGACGCTTGACGGCCCCACGCCGCACCCGGATTCCGGAGCGTGTGGGGCCGTTGCGTCAACGCGGCTGTCGCTTCCGCACGATGGCGGGAGGCGGGAGAAGGACCGCTATTTCGCCCGCTCGAGATACTCGCCGGTGTTGGGGTTCACCCGGACCTTTTCGCCCGTGCCGAGGAACTCGGGCACCTGGATCGTGACGCCGTTGGCGAGCGTGGCCGGCTTGGACGAGGCCGTCTTGGTGGCGGTCTTCATCACGGGCGCCGTCTCGGTGATCTCGATGTCCATCGAGGACGGCAGCTTGAGCCCGATCGGCCGGCCCTCGAGCCACTCGGCCTGGAAGCGCATCTCGGGCTGCATCCACGGGCGCAGCTCGCCGACCGTGTCGGAGTCGAGCGTGAACTGGTCGTAGGTCTGCGCATCCATGACGTGCACGTCGGTGCCGTCGTCGTAGAGCACCTGCATTTCCTTCGTCTCGAGCAACGCCGTCTGGAGATCCTCGGTGCTGGCGAAGCGCGTCTCGAAGCTGTTGCCGGTCTTCAGGTTCCGCATGCGGACCTGCACGAAGGCGCGGAGGTTGCCCGGGGTCCGGTGCTGGAAGTCCATGACCCGGCAGGGGTTGCCCTCGTAGTAGATGACTACGCCCTTCCGGATGTCGCTCGCCTTCATCGTGGCTCCAAACGTGGTGGTTCGTCCGGCCGCACGGCCGGGTCAGGGCGCCATAATAGCCGCCCGTGCCATCCCCAGCCAAGGCGGCGGTTGTTCCATCGTGGGCACGACCCGACATTTCGCGCCATGCCCCCAGCGCGAAGACTGCTCGTCCTGTCGGCCGCCGCACTCGTCGGATGCGGTGGTCCCGCGCCGGTGCCCGCGCCGGCACCCGAGCCGCTCGCCGAACCCACACCGACCCGGGAGACGCTGCGCCGTCCCGCCACGCCCCCGGGCGCCATCGCGCGGAGCGTGGTGCTCTTCTACGGCACCGATCGCGCACCCGACGGCCGGGAGGCGCTGCGCTTCGGCACATCGCCGGGCGAGTTGGCCGTCGGCACGGCGCGCGTCTCCGTGCCGCTCGACCGGGTGGCCCGGCCCACCGGCACGCTGCCCGACCTGCCCAGCACCCTCGGCGTGCGCCGGGCGCCGGTGCCGGCCCGGGACATCTTCGTCGAGCGCGTGCAGCCCATGGGCGAGGTGTACTGGGACGACGCCGTGCGGCAGGAGCTGCGCTACGACTCCACGCGCACCGTCGTGGTGTTCGTGCACGGCTTCGCGACGCCGTGGGAGCAGGCGCTCCGACGCGCCGCGCAGCTCGCCGTCGACCTGCCGTTCGACGGCGCCATGGCCGTGTACAGCTGGCCCTCGCTCGGCGAGGTGGGCCCGCTCGCCTACTTCCGCGACGACAAGACGATCGCGGCGAGCCAGCCCATGCTGCGCGCCTTCCTGGAGCGCGTGGTGGAGCGCACCGGCGCCGAGCGGGTGAGCATCGTGGCGCACAGCATGGGGACGCTGCTCGTGGCGCGCACGCTCAAGGAGCTGCACGACACCCGCCCCGAGCTGCGCTTCGACCAGGTCGTGCTCGGCGCGCCCGACATCGACACCACGAGCTTCCGCCGGAGCCTCGCACCGGCGCTGCGGGGTATCGCGCGCCGGGTCACGATCTACGCCTCGCAGCACGACCGTGCGCTCGCCGTGGCGCAGAAGGCGAGCTCGTACCCGCGGGTGGGGCAGGCGGGACCCGGCCTGCTGGTGCTGCCGGGGCTCGACGTCATCGACGCCTCCGCGGCCGAGGAGGGCGAGTTCGGGCACGGGTACCTGGGTGCCAGCAACGCGGTGCTCGCCGACCTGCGCGCCGTGCTCGCCGGCGTGCCCGTCGCGGCGCGCCGGCTCGAGCGACGCCAGCGGGCCGGGCTCGCCTACTGGGAGCTCCTCGGCGAGGCGCGATGAGGGGGACGTCCCCGCCTGAAACCTTCACCCCCTCCGGACGTAAGACCGATGACGGTCACTCGGTGCGCCCGATCGGGCGTGCGAGCGGTCACACGGAGGAACCATGACGGAATCGACGGCCCCCGGGAGGGCACTCATGACCACGACGACGGAAGAGAACGTCCGCACCGAGCAGCACATGGTCGCAGGTGACCGGCTCGTCGAGCGGATCAAGGAACTCGTGCGGCAGGGCAACATCCGCCGCATCCACGTGAAGAACATGGACGGCCGCACCCTGCTCGAGATTCCCCTCACGCTGGGCGTCGTGGGCGCGGTGCTGATCCCGATCTGGGTGGCCCTCGGTGCCATCGCGGCGCTGGCGGCGAGCTACACGATCGAGGTGGAGAAGGTCGAGCAGTAGCGCCTTTGTGGTCCTGAGCGCAGCGAAGGACCGGGTCGCATCGGATCCCAACCGATGCAACCCGGTCCTTCGCTGCGTTCAGGACCACAAAGGGTTCCGACGCGCGCCCAGCGCCGGAGGCGCTACGGCGCGCTGACGGGCGTGATCGGCGTCGCCCGGTCGAGCACGATCATCGCATCCACCGCGCGACGGAGCGCGAACCGGTCGGGCCAGAAGCCCAGGTGATAGCCTTCCGTCCGCACGTCGTACATCGGACGGTCGACGGCGTCGGTCTCGGGCGTGAGGACCATCGCGAAATTGCGGCCGACGGCGCGGGCGGCGAGCAGGTCGAAGACCCGCGTGGCGCCGTGCCCGCCTTCCTGGCGCGCATCCACGAGGATGGTGTAGAGCGGCAGCTGCTCGTCCCGCAGATATCCCCCGAACCAGCGCTCGAAGCGCGCGGTGCTCTTCCCGACGGTCACCTCGCCGCCCCCGATGGCCAGTCCGTGGTAGCCGCCCATGAAGACGAGGATGCGCGCGCCCGGGTGCCTCCGCACGAAGCCGCTGAACTGCCGGGCCATCCATTCGTCCCGATTGGCGAAGCCGCCCGAGGCCATCGACTCGGTGAGCGGCGCGATGGGCCATCCGCGGATGTCGGACGCGAGGATGCGCATCGCGCGTCCGGGGTGCGCCCGATTCCAGCGCCACACCGCCCGGTACACGCCCAGATACTCCGTGCTCGCACCCCAGTGCGAGCGCAGCGTGCGCGGGTTCTCGAGCAGGAGGGAGGTGTCCTCGGGCACCGAGGCCAGGTAGCGATCGATGACGGGCTGCTGCTCCGCGGCCACCTCGAGTGCCACCACGTCGATCGGCGTCGCGGGATCCTGCCGGTCGATGACGTCGGCGAGGATGCGCTTCGGTTCGGCGAGCGGATGCACGTCCCCGAGGAAGACGATCGGGTGTCGGACCACGGCCTCGAGGTCGAACTCGACCGGATCCCGCTCCTGCGCCGAGAGGGCGGGAGCGGTCGGGAACAGCAGGATGATGGAGAGGAGGGCCCGCGCGCGGTCGGCCATGGGCACATGAGTACCCACAGCCGGAGCGATGTTCCCGGGCGGTCAGCCGCCCTTGCGCTTCACCGAGACACCGGTGGCCGCCGGATCGACCTTGAGCCCGATCCATTCGCCGGCGATGGCGTGCCCCGGGACCCCGCAGAGCACCCAGTACCAGCCCGCCTCGTCCGCGGTGAAGGTGGTGTTGTCCGTGCCGCCCCCGGGCAGCCCGGCCGTGACGGATCGGCTCATCGCATTGGTGAAGGACGGCCGGCCCCCTTCCATGGGGAGCTTCTCGCGCTCCACCATCACCACCAGGCTGTGGGGGGCCTGGTCGGCGTTCTTCCAGCGCCACTGCACCGTCCAGCCGCGTGGGACCACCACCTGCACGCTGCCGTCGTGCTCGCCGTTGATGACGGCCGAGGCGGCGCCGGCGGGCTGGGTCACCTCGAGGGTCAGGGTGACGGTCTGGGCAGCGGCGTCGACGGCGACCCAGGGCGGCAGGCTGTCGCCGGGGCTCAGGACGAGGGCGGCGAGGAGGGCGAAGGGGGGCGTAAGCATTTGGTAACTTGACGTCCTATCTTGTTCAACGTTGGGGTCTTGGACCTTGACACCTGTGGCTACAGTGGGAAATTAGTGTCCTCACGCCCGCGAGGGTGAGGTCTTCCGAGTCACGTGATGCATTCGCCTTGCCAGCAGGCAGTACGCATCCGGCGCCGCATCAGGGAACGGCGCTGGGCCCGACGGGTCGCTCCGACCCGGCGTGCG
>DASUOW010000203.1:0-7116 GCA_036276435.1 Gemmatimonadales bacterium | reverse complement strand
GCGCGCGCCCTTCCATCCGTTCGCCTTGATGAAGTCGCCGTAGGCCACCGTCTCGGCGCGGATGAACCCCTTCTCGAAGTCCGAGTGGATCACGCCCGCCGCGGCCGGTGCCTTGTCGCCGCGGTGGATCGTCCACGCGCGCACTTCCTTCTCGCCCGCCGTGAAGTAGCTCTGCAGCCCGAGCAGGTGATACGCCGCGTGCGCGAGGCGGTCGAGGCCCGACTCGGTGAGGCCGAGCGACTCGAGGAAGTCCGCGCGGTCCTCCGGCGGCAGCTCGGCCAGCTCGGCCTCCACCTTCGCGGAGAACGTCACGATCTCGGCGTCCTCGCCTTCGGCGGTGATGGCCGACTGGAGCGCCGCGACGTGGGCGTTGCCGCCGGCGATCTCGTCCTCGCGCACGTTGGCGGCGTAGAGCACCGGCTTGGCGGTGAGGAGGTTGAAGGCGCGATATGCCGCGCGCTCCTCGTCGGTGGGCACGACGGTGCGCGCGGCCTTGCCGTCGCCCAGCGCCTGCCGGAGCTGCTCGAGCAGGCGGGCCTCGATCTTTGCCTGCGGGTCGCCCGACTTGGCGGCGCGGACCGTCTTGTCGAGCCGCTTCTCGACCGCCTGCAGGTCCGCGAGTCCGAGCTCGATGTTGATGACCTCGCGGTCCCGCACCGGATCCACCGAGCCCATGACGTGCTGGATGTCGTCGTCCTCGAAGCAGCGGACGACGTGCACCACCGCGTCCACCTCGCGGATGTTGGCGAGGAACTGGTTGCCGAGGCCCTCGCCCTGGCTCGCGCCCTTCACCAGGCCGGCGATGTCGAGGAACTCGACCGTGGCGGGCAGGGTGCGCTCGGGATTGACGATCTTCGCGAGCGCGTCGAGCCGCGGATCGGGCACCGTGACGACGCCGGTGTTCGGCTCGATCGTGGCGAACGGGTAGTTGGCGACGAGCGCCCCGGCGCTGGTGAGGGCGTTGAAGAGCGTGCTCTTGCCGACGTTGGGCAGGCCAACGATTCCGAGTCTCAGCATGTCAGCTTCGGTTGAACTTCGTCATGGCGATCTCGATGCCCTCGGCGAGCCAGCATTCCACGGCGTCGGCCATCGGGTCGAGGATGTCCTCGATGAGCTTGCGCTCATCCGAGGGCAGGGGGGAGAGCACGAAATCCGCGAGGTCCGCGCCGACGGGCTTCGGGCCGACGCCGATGCGGAGCCGCGCGTAGTCCTGCCGCCGCAGCGTGGCCTCGACGCTCTTCAGGCCGTTGTGCCCGCCGGCCGAGCCCGCCCCGCGCAGGCGGAAGGTGCCGGACGGAATGGCGACGTCGTCGACGAGCACGAGGAGGTCGCGCGCCGGGTCGAGTTTCGGCCCGAGATACGGCGCCAGCGCGGCGCCGCTGCGGTTCATGTAGGTCTGGGGCTTGAGCAGGACGAGCGGCTGGCCCTGCGAGGTGGCTTCCACCACCCGGGCGCGGTCGCCGCGCCCGAACGAGCCCAGCCGCCAGCGACGCGCGAGGTGGTCGATCAGCAAGAACCCGGCATTGTGCCGGGTTCCGTCGTACTCCGAGCCCGGGTTGCCCAGGCCGACGATGAGGCGCAGGGTCGCAACCGCCGAGTGCTACTCGGCGGCCTCGGCCTCGGCCTTCGCCTTCCGGATGAGCTCCGGCTCGGTCGAGGCGGCCTCGGCCGGGGCACCCGGCGTGGCTTCCTCGGCGCGCGGCGCCTGCACGACGCAGATCGTCTGCCCGCCGTCGTTCTCGATGGTGCCGCTGGCGACGCTGATGTCGCTGACGTGGATCGACTGGCCGATGTCGAGCTTCGTCACGTCCACGTCGATGCTCGACGGGATCTCGGACGGGAGCACGCGCAGGGTGAGCGAGTACAGGATCTGGTCGAGCACGCCGCCGTGGTTGCGGACGCCCTCGGAGGTGCCGGTGAGGTGCACGGCGACCTCGACGGTCACGGGCTGGTCGGCGCGGACCTCGTACAGGTCGAGGTGCAGGATGTTCTCCGCGCGCAGCGGATGCCGCTGGATCTCGCGGATGAGCGCCTTGACCGGCTCGCGGTCGTCGACGGTCACGTCGACGATCGTGCTCTGCGCGCTGATGCCGAGGAGCAGGCGGCCGAGGGCCGGCGCCTCCACCTGGACCGACTCGGGCTCGCGCCCGTGGCCGTAGATCACCGCCGGAACCACGCCCGCCCGCCGCAGCGAACGCGCCGCGCCCTTGCCCTTCGTCGCGCGGGACTGCGCCCGCAAGCTCACCGTCTGTGCCATGGTCCCCTTGTTCCTTCGTCTGGTCAGTCGAACAGCGAGCTAACGGACTGGTCGCTGTGGGTGTAGCCGATCGCCTTGGCCAGGAGGCCCGCGATCGAGAGAATCTTCAGGCGATCGAACCGCCGCTCGGGCGGGATGGCGATCGTGTTGGTCACCACCACCTCGGTGACCGGCGCCGCCGCGAGGCGATCCACCGCCGGGCCCGAGAGCAGGGCGTGCGTCGCGCAGCAGTAGATGTCGCGCGCGCCGAGCCGCTTGAGCGCGTGCACCGCCTCGGACATGGTGCCGGCGGTGTCGATCATGTCGTCCGGGATGACGCAGTCGCGTCCGGCCACTTCACCGACGACGTTCACCACCTCGGCGATGTTCGCGGAGGGGCGGCGCTTGTCGATGATCGCGAGCGTGGCGTTGAGGCGCTTCGCGAAGCCGCGCGCCATCTTGGCCGAGCCCACGTCGGGGGCGACGACGACCGGATCGTGCAGCTGCTTCTGGCGGAAGTGGTTCACCAGCACGGGCGCGGCGTACAAGTGATCCACCGGCAGGTCGAAGAAGCCCTGCATCTGGTGCTGGTGGAAGTCCATCCCGAGCACGCGGTCGGCGCCGGCCATCGACACCATGTTCGCCATGAGCTTGGCGCTGATGGCGACGCGCGGCTGGTCCTTGCGGTCCTGGCGCGCGTAGGCGAAGTAGGGAATCACCGCCGTCACGCGCGCCGCGCTCGCCCGCTTCGCCGCATCCATGAGGAGCAGCAGCTCCATCATGTTCTCGGCCGGCGGATTCGTCGACTGGATGATGTAGACGTCGCGCCCGCGGACGTTCTCGTCGATCTTGACGAAGATCTCGCCATCGGCGAAGCGCCGGATGGTGAGATGACACAGCGGCTGGCCCAGATGCTCCGCCACCTCCTCTGATAGCGCACGGTTGGCCGTGCCGCTGAGGAGTAGCATCTGGGTGCGGGACAGGGAGATCTCGCTCATAAGCAGCCGCCAAAGCTAGCTGCGAGTTGGGGTTGCGTCAACGGACACTTCGGAGGGGCCTGTACCTTGCGTAAGATCCTCGCAGGCGGCCGCCGTGATCCGGCCGACGCCGGCACGGTGGCGCCCCGGCACTTCGGCGCCTTGTGACGGTAAATGTTGATCAGGCAGCGGGTTACGGCCCGTGTTGTCCCCGACCCCCATGTGGAGCGCAAACGCGACATGCACGCCCGACTTCTGTGGCTTCCGCTCGCCGCCGTCATCGCCCTCGGCTGTTCGTCCGCTGACGAGATTCCCCGCGTGGACACCGCTCCCACGGAGTGCCGGAACTCCGCGGGTCAGACCATCGCGTGCGACATCACGCTCGACCAGGCGGGCGGGTTCGCGCTGACGCTCATCGGCCGGTCGTGCGATGCGATCAACAACGAGATCCGCATCAACGCGCCGAGCGTGCCGTCACCCGTCGTCACGGCCAATGGTTGCAACGAGCCGCTCGGCACGCAGTGGAGCTACGGCACTGGCACGGCGTTCGCCGCGGGCACGCCCGTCAACCTGGTGATCGTGGCCGACGAGTACGCCAATCCACCCGGGCTCCGGGTCACCGACATTCCGGCGACCGCCACGACGCCCCGCGCATGGCAGCTCGATTTCGAGGACGGCGCGGACCAGGACTTCAACGACATCCAGCTCCGCCTGGACCAGCTGCCCGCGGACTGACACCACGCGCGGTCCGCGTAACGACGACGCCCCGGCCTTATCGGCCGGGGCGTCGTGCGTAATTGGCCCTGGTGGACTCGAACCACCATTCGCGGATCCAAAGTCCGCTGTCCTGCCATTGGACGAAGGGCCAGCGACCGTCGGAAGGTAGTCGCGCCCGGGGGCGTCAGGGGAGCGCGGCGGGCCCCGCTGGCGGGGTGGCCAGGGTGCTGACCGGCCGGACCGTGCCATGCTTGCGGCCGAGCATTCCGGCGGCGTCGTCGCGGTCGCGGGCGCTGCGGTAGATGGCGAAGAGCGTGGAGCCCGAGCCCGTCATGCGGCAGACCAGCGGCCGCGTTGCCACCAGTGCCTCGAACGCGGCGCGCACCGCCGGCAGCTTCCCGAACACCGCCGACTCGAAATCGTTGCCGGCCATGCGGCCGATGCTCCCCCAGGACGCGAGCGCGTCGAGGTCGAGCGCCAGCGCGCCTCGGCGACCGGCCGAGTGACGCGCCGCATCGACCCAGCCGTACGCCTCCACGGTGCCGACACCGACGGCCGGCGTGAGCAGCAGCGCGGGCGCGGCCGGCAGGGCCGGGAGCCGCAGCAGGCGCTCGCCATGGCCCCAGCCGAGCGCCAGCGGCGCGCCGCTGACGAGGAACGGCACGTCGGCGCCGAGCGCGGCGCCGAACTGCAGCAGCTCGTGGCGCGGCACCGCATCGGCGGCGAGGTGATTCACCGCGACGAGGGCGGCGGCCGCGTCGCTCGAGCCGCCGCCGAGCCCGGCCTGCACGGGGATGCGCTTGGTGAGCCGAAGGTGGACGCCGAAGCGGCGCCCGGTGGCGTCGATGACGCGGCGCGCGGCGCGCACGGCGAGGTTCTGCTCCAGAGGGCCGAGATCGTCACCGCCCTCGACGTCGAGCGTGACGTCGTGCCCGTCGCGCCGCTCCGCGACGATGGTGTCGTGCAGGTCGACGAGGGCGAAGAGCGTCTCGAGGCCGTGGTAGCCGTCCGCCTCGCGGGCGAGCACCCGGAGGAGGAGGTTCACCTTCGCGAACGCCTCGACGCGGACCGCGTTCATTCGGCGACGGCGGCGGTGGTGCGGCGCAGGTCGCGGAAGGCGAGCGGTGTCCGCAGCAGCGACCAGAAGCCCAGCAGCACGATGGGCAGGAAGGTGGACGCGTGGTACGCCATGGCGTAGGAGAACGCCTTGGAGGACGGCACCGCGTACAGCTCGAGCACGGCGACGATGGCCGCCTCGAACGGGCCCACGTAGCCCGGCGTCGAGGGCACCGACACGCCGAGGGCGAGGGCGCCCTGCAGGATGAGCGCCCCGGTGACACCGACGTCGATGTCGAACGCCTTGAACATCACGAAGAAGGAGAGGCCGTTCACGAGCCACAGCACCAGCGACCACGCCGCCACCAGGGCGATGCGCGCGGGCGAGCGCAGCACCGAGAGCCCGCTGGTGATGCCGTGACCGATGGAGATGAGCCGCGCGCGCAGCCTGCCCTCCGGCAGGAGCCTCCGCAGCACCACCTCGGTCCAGTGCGGCCAGATCACCATCACGAGTCCCGCGCCGATCGCCACCGTGCCGAGTGCGGCGGCGACGGTGGCCGCGCGCGCCACCGACACCCCGAGGACGGTGGTGGCCGGCGGCAGGCCCGAGAGGAAGAGCCCGAGGACGAACAGCGAGACGAGGGCGAGCGCGTCGAGCACGCGCTCCACGACCAGCGACGTGATGGCAGCGGCCATCCGCACGCGGCCCAGGCGCGAGATCGCCAGCGCGCGGATGATCTCGCCGGCCCGGAACGGCAGCAGGTTGTTGGCCATGAAGCCGATGGCGACGCTGTGCCAGCGCGGGCCCCACGGCACCTCCTCGTCCGCGTCGCTCCGCAGGAAGTAGTTCCAGCGGATGGCCCGGATCACGAACGTGAGCGTCGCGATCGCGACGCCGGCGAGGAGCGGCGTGAGGCGCGCCGAGCGCAGGTGGCCACCCACTTCGGCGAGATCGACGTTGCGCATCGACCACCAGAGGAGGAGCACGGATACCGCGACGCCGACGAGCGCGGCCGCGGCATGGCGGCCGCGCTGGGGCGCGGCGGTCGGTTCAGTCGTCGTCAAGGGAGAGGGGGACGAGGTCGAGGATCTCTTCGATGAGCGGGCGCAGCGTGGACCATTCGTGGCCGTCGCGGAGCCGCCGGCCGACCTCGGCGTGCAGCTCGACGGCGCGGGTGCGCGCGGCCGTGCCGCGGTAGACGAGCTCGGCGATGCCCACGACGGGCGGCGCGTCGTCGGGCCTCGCGGGCGCGCCATTCCGCCGCCGCAGCATGTAGGCGTCCACGCTCGATTCGAACGCGGTGCGGCGCGGGCGAGCGGTCGCCTCGGGCGCGTCCGGCGCCAGCGACTCGATCGGGACGACGTCATCCTCGAGCAGGAGCCGCTCGATGGGCACGACATCGTCCTCCGCCTCGCTGAGGAGCGACTCGATGGTCACGACGGCGGGTGCCGGCATGTCGGCGACGGAGGCCACGGGCCGTGGCGCGCGCGTCAGGGCGACCCAGGCATTGGGCGCGAACGTCTCCGGCGACTCGCCCGTGCGGCGCAGCAGTTCGGCGGCGCGGCGCAGGTGCTCGACGAAGGCGGCGGGCTCGCGTGCCGCGTCGCCGTCCGCGATGCGACGGAGCGCATCGCGCGCGAACGTCGCGATGCCGGGCATCGCGGCGCCGGAAGCCTGCAATGCGTGCAAGGTGCCGAGGAGACCCGCCAGGCGCAGGTCGCGCTCGGCGGGGCCGCGCGCCTCGGCGAGGCGGTCGGCGACCTGGACGAAGTGCTCGCCCTGGCTGACGAGCTCGACGGCGCCGAGCGTGCGGGGCAGTGGCTGCGGCGCACCACCCACGGTGACGTAGGGCGCGGCGTCCCCGTCGACGAA
This sequence comes from Gemmatimonadales bacterium, assembly GCA_036276435.1. GTDB lineage: Bacteria > Gemmatimonadota > Gemmatimonadetes > Gemmatimonadales > GWC2-71-9 > JAGGAG01. Next base: position 257 of record DASUOW010000203.1, on the reverse strand, counting down.
GAGCGACTCGATGGGAACGACGTCAGCCCCTTCACCGAGGTGCGCGAGCAGGGCCGACGCGAAGGCGGGCACCGAGGGGGAATCCGGCTCGCCCCGTACCGCGTCGGCGAGCGCGCCGGACGCGGACTCGAGCAGCGCGGCACCCTGGGCCGTCGGTGCAGGCGCGTGCCGCAGCCCCGTCACGGCGAGCTCGATGCCGTCCAGCACGTCGGGCACGGTGCCGAGGTCGGACAGGCCGGCGAGGCCGCGCAGGGGCT
>DASUOW010000202.1:0-3991 GCA_036276435.1 Gemmatimonadales bacterium | reverse complement strand
CGCTCGCTCCTCGCAATGAGCATGGGGCGTCCCTACTCGCCGACCTCCCGCACCAGCCCCCGCGCCCGCACGAACAGCATCACCGCATAGATCACCAGCACCCCGGCCACGATGGCGTACGCGGCCACCATGAACTCGCCGTTCGCGGGCGGCTCAGCTCGCAGCAGCATGGCGCGCCTCCTTCTCTTCCTGCAGCCGGCCGATGCCGTAGCGGAGCATCACGAGCCCCAGGTAGGCCACCGTCATGATCGCCACGCCCTCGAGCAGCGTCGAGAGCATCGAGCCCGGCAGCGTGGGACCCTCGGGGTTGAGGATCACGGGCTTGGGATGGATGGTGCGGAACATGTAGACGCTCAGGTGGATGAACGGCACCAGCATCGCGCCCAGGATGCCCACCACCGCGCTGTAGCGCGCGCGCACGAGCGGGTCGAAGATCGACCGGCGCAGCGTCAGGTAGCCCACCATCAGGAAGAACAGGAACAGCGTCGAGGTGAGCCGCACCTCCCACTGCCACCACGTTCCCCAGATCGGCTTGCCCCACAGCGGGCCGGTGGTGAGCACGATCAGCGTGAGCACCGTCCCCACCTCCGCCGACGCCTCGGCGAAGAGGTCGAGCCGCCGGTCGCCCAGCCACAGGAAGAGCGCGCTGCACACCCCCACGATGCCGTACGCCAGGAAGGCGCTCCAGGCGGCGGGCACGTGCACGTAGAAGATCTTCTGCGCCAGGCCCTGGGTCGCCTCGATGGGCGTGTACTCGATGGCGCGCACGTAGTGCGCCGCCAGCGCCAGGAGCGCGAGGACCGTCAGCACCTGCCCGGTGCGGATGGACTTCCGCGCGGCGATGACGGTGCTACTCGTCGAGGACAGCGGGAAAGACGAGGACGCTGAGAGTGAGGAAGACGATGTCATAGGTCGCGAGAATCTGGAGCCAGCCTGCGCTGTCGGCGAGCGGCCGGCCGGCAAGGAGTTTCGAGGTCACCTGCGCCGCGCCGATGAGCGGCGGCACCATGAACGGCAGCAGCAGCACCGGGAGCATCAGCTCGGCGAACTGCACCCGGACCGTGAGGGCGCTGAACACCGTCCCCACCGCGGTGAACCCCACCGTGGCCAGGAACGCCAGCAGCAGGATGGCCGGCAGCGTCCCGTGGAGGTCCAGGTTGAAGAATAGCACGAACAACGGGATCGTGATCAGCTGGACGATGCCCGTGAACACCAGGTTCCCCAGCAGCTTGCCGAGGTAGATCGCCTCCCGGCCCACCGGCGCCAGCAGCAGGCCGTCGAGGGCGCCGTGGTCCAGCTCCACGGCGAAGGCGCGGTTGAGCGCCGTCGTCGCCGCGAAGGTGATCGTCACCCACAGCGCCGACGGGGCCAGGTCCTGCGCCCGGATCACGGTGGGATCGCGGGCGAAGTTGAAGATCACCAGGATGAGCGCCGACAGGACGAGTGCGGCCACCAGCGCCGACTTCCGCCGGAGCTCCGCCCGGAGGTCCTTGGCCGCGATCGCGAGCGCGGCCCGGAGCGTGTCACGCAGGGACCACCTCCCGGTAGCGGCGCATGAACGCGTCGAGCGGCGTGCCCGGCGACTCCTCGAGGGCCCAGGTGCCCCCCACCAGCGCCACCACCCGGTCGGCGAAGTCCCACACCTCCGCCACCTGGTGCGTCACCACCACCGTGCCGAGGCCCGCCGGCCGCCGCTCGCGCAGCAGCCGCTGCAGCCGCTCCGACGCCACCGCGTCGAGCCCGGTGAACGGCTCGTCGAGCAGCAGCAGCCGCGGCTTGTGGATGAGCGCCCGCGCCAGCGCCGCCCGCTGCAGCAGCCCGCGGCTCAGCGTCCGCGGCGAGTCGTCGGCGCGCGCCGACAGGTCCACCTCGGCGAGCGCGAACTTCGCGGCGGCCTTCGGGTCGGCGACACCCATCAGGCGCGCCGCGAAGACGAGGTTCTCGAAGACGGTCAGGTCGTCGTACAGGAGGGAGCGGTGCGACAGCAGGCCCACCGTCCGCCGCGAGCCGGGCTCCGCGGGCGTGAGCTTCACCCCGTCGAGCGTCACCTCGCCCGCGCTCGGCTTGATCAGGCCGGCCAGGATGCGCAGCAGCGTGGACTTCCCCGCCCCGTTGGGGCCCACGATGGCGAGCGTCTCGCCGGGGGCCAGCGCCAGGTCGAGGCCGCGCAGCACGACGCGGGGTCCGAAGGCCCGGCGGATGCCCGTGGCGTGGAGGAGGGGGGACGGCATGGGGCGGGAGTGTAGCGTGGCGGATGGGGATCGGGTAGCGGGATGTGATCCCCTTGCTCATTGCGAGGCCGCGCAGCGGCCGCGGCAATCCCGGCGCAAAGAGCGGAGTCCTCTCGACCGTTCCCGGGGCTCCGCACCGATGCACCGGGATTGCTTCGTCGCTTCGCTCCTCGCAATGAGCAGGGGCGCCCTCCGCCCCACCCGCCTCACTCCAGCTCGAACAACTCATCCAGCTTCGTGATGTTCAGCAGGAACCGCAGCTCGTCCTGCGGATGCTGCAGCACCACCGTCTGTCCGCGCTCGGCGGCCCGGCGCTGGATCAGCATCAGCACGCCGAGGCCGGCGGAGTCGACGTGGTGGGTGGCGCGCAGGTCGATGGCGAGCCGGCCCCCCTCGGGGAGCGATTCCAGCAGCGCGACGGCTGCGGTTCGGAAGGCTGCCCGGGTTTCGAGTCCCAGGACGTCCGGTGCCATCATGGCGGGGGCGGGCTTCTTCCGGGGCGTGGTACGCATTGGCGTCTCCCACACCCGATAAGGGGGAACCGCGACGGGTCGTGCGTCGTCCGGTTCGTCCACCTTCGGCAACCGAGCCATCTCGGGGCATCGCCGCTGTGCGATGCCGGAGACCTCTGGTTTTGCGGCCCCGGATCGCTCCGGGTGTGCTCTTATCGGGCGGATCAGGTTGTGCACTCCGGGGATATCGTCATCCCCGCCCGCTCACGTTGCCAGACTGATGCCACGCCCTCGCGCGCCGTATATTCCCTCTGCTTCCTGTTCCGGCCCCGGACCAACGACGGTCTTTCGCGGCAGTTGCGGCAGACCGCCAAGCAAATCGCTGCATCGATGGACTGCTGATCCTTGCAGGTGCCGCATCCGGCGGCCCGCCGCACGCGCGACTGCTTCATGCGGCGTTCACACCATCACCTCGAGATCCGTCGCGTCCCCATGGACAATCAGTTCGACACGCTCCTCAGCGAGCAGCGCCGGTTCCCTCCCTCGCCCGACTTCGCCGCCGGCGCCAATGGCAGCGCCGCGCTCTTCGACCAGGCCCGCGCCGACCGCCTCGCCTTCTGGGCCGAGCAGGCGCGCACGCTCGATTGGATGGAGCCGTGGCAGAGCGTGCTCGAGTGGACGCCGCCGCACGCCAAGTGGTTCTCGGGCGGCCGGCTCAACGTCGCCGCCAACTGTCTCGACCGGCACCTGAAGAGCGCGCGCCGCAACAAGGCGGCGATCATCTTCGAGGGCGAACCCGGCGACCGCCGCGTCTACACCTACTGGGACCTCGCACGCGAGGTGGGCCGCGCGGCCAACGCGCTCAAGCGCCTCGGCGTCACCAAGGGCGACCGCGTCGCCATCTACCTGCCGATGATCCCCGAGGCCGCCATCGCGATGCTCGCCTGCGCGCGCATCGGCGCCGTGCACTCGGTGGTCTTCGGCGGCTTCTCGGCCGAGGCGCTCCGCGACCGCATCAACGATTCCCAGTGCACCGTGCTCATCACGGCCGACGGCGGCTACCGCCGCGGCTCGGTGCTGCCGCTCAAGCGCTTCGCCGACGAGGCCCTCGAGCAGTGCCCGAGCGTCCGCCACGTGATGGTGGTGCGCCGCCGCCCCGGCGGCGAGGGCGACGAGTCGTTCGCCAACATGACCGAGGGCCGGGACCACTGGTGGCACCGCCTGCTCGACCCCGAGCCGTACCAGGCCGAGCCCGAGGCGATGGAGGCGGAGGACCTGCTCTTCATCCTGTACACCTCGGGCACCACC
>DASUOW010000201.1:0-3956 GCA_036276435.1 Gemmatimonadales bacterium | reverse complement strand
CCGCGGTGCCTGATGCCCGAGATCGTGCCGTCGTCCGGGGTCGTGGGCGAGGCACGACCGGAGCACCTGGGCTTCGCGCTCCCCATCGCGGGCCTCGCAGGCGACCAGCAGGCGGCGCTCTTCGGGCAGGCGTGCACCCGCCGCGGCCTCGCCAAGAACACTTACGGCACCGGCGCCTTCCTGCTCGTGCATGCGGGCGACGCCGTGCCGGAGCCGGGCGCTGGCCTGCTCGCCACGATGGCCTGCGGACCGAAGGGCGAGCCGGCCTACGCCGTCGAGGGCAGCGTGTTCGTGGCCGGGGCGGCCGTGCAGTGGATGCGCGACGGGCTCGGCCTCATCGTGAGTGCCGCGGAGACGCAGACGCTCGCGCAGAGCGTCCCCGACACGGGCGGCGTGGTGTTCGTGCCGGCGTTCGTGGGCCTGGGGACGCCGCACTGGGAACCGGAGGCCCGTGGAACCATCACCGGCCTCACGCGCGGCACCACCAAGGCCCACCTCGTCCGCGCGGCGCTCGAGGCGATGGCCTTCGGCACCGCCGACCTGCTCACCGCCATCCAGGCGGGCAGCGGCGTCGAGGTGCCCGTGCTGCGCGTCGACGGCGGCGCCTCCGCGAACGACTTCCTGATGCAGCACCAGGCCGACTTGCTGGGCTTCCCCGTGGAACGTCCCACGGTGCTCGAGACCACCGCGCTCGGCGCGGCGGGCCTCGCGGGCATCGCCACGGGCATCTGGCAGACGATGGACGAGGTGCTCGCCGCCGAGGGCATCCGGCGCTTCGCGCCCGCCATGACCACCGCCGATCGCCGCGAGCGCATCGCCGAGTGGGAGCGTGCCGTGGCTGCGGCGCTCACGTGGGCGCGCTGGCGCCCGTCACGCTGACGGCGGGCGGCTCCTGAATGCGGAACGGGCGCCCCACTCGGGGCGCCCGTTCTGCGTCGTTCGGTCGTTGCTCAGCTCAGGGCGAGGTCGGGATCGCCCGCCCGTGGCACGCCGTGCACATCTGCGGGTTGCTCTTCCGCATCTTTTCCGCGTCCCAGCCCGGGCCGTGCGGGTTGAACCGCCGCCCGCCAACCGCCGAGTGGCACGCGAGGCAGTCGCGCTCGGAGTGGCACGAGGCGCAGCTCTCGAGGCTCTGCCGCGCCGCCTGGCCGTGGCCGGCCACGAAGGTCGGGCTGGCGTCGTGGTAGTTGCCCTTCGTGCCGAGGAGGCCGTTGGACTTCAGGCCCGCCTGGATGTGGCACGACTGGCAGAACTGGCCCTGGTTGTGGCAGTCCTGGCACGACGTCTCGCGCGAGTACGCCGCCACCGGGTGGCGCGACACGAAGTCGGCGGGATGGTAGCTCGCCATCGAGGCCTGGTTGGGCCGGTGGCAGTCGATGCACTGCTCGAGCGTGTGGCAGCCCGCGCAGTTCTGCGGCGACGCGTCGGCGATGGGGCCATGTGCATCGGTGAAGTCGCGCCCGTGGGTCACGGGACGCTCGCGCGTCACCTTGGCGCCCGTGCCGCGGCCCGGACCGGCCACCGGCAGGAGGCGCACCTGCGACGGCGGCACGATGTGGCACTCCTGGCAGCTGTTGCCGGTGTGGCATACGGAACAGCGCTTGATGTCGCCGCCGTCGAGGTCGTGGCCGTGCGCGAGCACGAAGTTGGCCTTGGCGTGCGAGACCGGCGCCTTCATCTCGTCGGCCTTCATCGCCAGCGAGCGGCGGTCCGGCTGCAGCGCCTGGATGATCGGCTCCTCCGGCGCGTTCACGTGGCACGCCGCGCAGAAGTCGCGCGCGTGGCAGGTGGCGCAGGCGGGGGAGACGCCGTACTTCTGTCCGCCGATGGTGCCGCCCTTCGCCATCTCGCCGTGCTTCTCCTGGAAATCCGGCGTGTCGTGGTCCTTGGGCGCCTCCCACGTCGCGATCTCCGCCTCCGGCAGCTCACGCGCCTCCGCGAGGGGCATGTGGCAGGTGGCGCAGGCTTCCGCCGGCGCGTCGAAGTGGGCGGCATCGATGTCGTGGCAGTCGAAGCAGTTGCCGACCAGCGCGCGCTGCACCTTCATCCATTCCGCGCCGCCCTTCTCGGCGTGGCACTGGAAGCAGGCCGAGGCGGTGTCGGCGGACACGCCCTTCTCCTTCGTGTACTCGCGCACGTGCACGTCGTGGGCGAACCGCAGGTTCGACGGCGCCGGCGCGGTGCGGGGCGTGTACGTGACCTCCTTCTCCACCTTGCCGTCGTGGCACGTGGCGCAGTCCGCGGCCGCGGGGAACAGCGGGCCCCCGGCGCCCTTGGCGCCGATGTGGCAGGTGCTGCAGCTGGTGAACAGCTTGCGGTGCTCCCAGTGGTCGAACGGCTCGGCGAGCGCGGCGGCGCCGGCGAGCAGCATGACGACGACGGCGAGGCCGCCGACCTTCCAGAGGCGGCGGGTCATCGCTGGAACCCCTGGCTGCTCGGCATGCGCTTCACCGCATCCGGGAGCCCACGCACGTCGCGCTCGCGCGACGAGAAGTGGTAGCTGAGGCGCGCGCTGAGCCGCGTCTGGTTCCAATCGAAGGCCGCGTTGTCGGGCCGGTCTCGCTCTTCGTTCATCTGCACCAGGGAGAGCCCCACGTTGAAGCGGTCGGTGGCCCGGACGTCCAGGTCGGCGCCCAGCCACTTGGCCGTGCTGGCATCATAGCGGTATTCGAGCGGGCGCTGGGCATACGCGCCGAAGACGCGCAGCCGGAAGGCGTCCGAGGGCATCCACGAGACCGACGCGTCCATGCCCGACGACCACGCCCCGGTGGCCCGCTCGAGGTTGTAGCCGGCGTCGATGGCGACGTTGCGCACCGCGGTGATGGTGCCGCCGAAGCTCGTGCGGTACCCGTCGTCGAGGGCGCTGAAGAGCGGGGTGGCCGCCTCGGCGTCCTCGAACTTGATGTACTCGCCCCGCGCCCGCAGCTGCAGCCACGAGAGCGGCGAGACCACGGCCGAGCCCTGCACCCCGTTCCACGGCACCGGCGAGAACGCCGCCCAGACGCTGTAGAGGTCGAAGCGCGGGAAGTACCGTCGGTAGCCGCCCGACAGCTGCACCCGTGCCGAGGTGTAGCGCAGAGACGCGTCGGCGCTGCCCCAGCGCGCCTGTGCGAGGTCGTACTCGACGCCACCGGTCACGGCCACCTGTCGCGCGAGCCGCACGGTGCCGCTGCCGCCGAGGAGGTCGGAGATCGTGTACGTGGTGGCGAGGTCGTGCTGTCGCTGCCACTCCAGGCGCAGGTCGACCGGGCCGGTGCGCAGGCTGCCGTACGTGCCCACGATCAGGTGCCGCTCGGGCGGGATGAAGTCGTTGAGCGGGGCGGTGAGCTCGCTGTTGATGCCCACCGCGGCGCTGCGGGCGAGGCCCCAGCCCGCGTAGCCGCCGGCCTCGAGCCCGAGCTTGCGGGCGCGCAGCGTGGCCTGGCCGCCGTCGAAGCCCGCCCAGCCGAAGCGCGTCGTGACGATCTGGCGGCCGCCGCGCAACGCGAACCAGTCGTGCTGGTAGTCGAGGTAGCCCTCCCACAGCTGGAGCGTCGGCTCCATGCCGGGCCACGTCGCCTCGCCGAGGTCGTAGTTGAAGCGCAGGTTGGCGCGTGCGCTGAGGCCCTTGATGCCGAAGCCCCAGGTGGTGAAGTCGGTGGTCAGCACCATCGGCGCCGCGTTCTGGCGCGCCCCCGGCCGGTAGAAGTAGCACTGGCTGGTGGCGGCCTGGCACTGGGCCGCGATCCCGTCGGGGGAGGTGAACCCACCCGTGGGGCCGGTGATGGCGTCGGCCTGCGCCACGCTGTCGAGCTGCCAGCCCCGGTAGGCGACGCTCTGCGCCCGCAGGTCGATGGTGGCGCGGTAGCCCTGTGCCGCGGCAGGCCCGGCCAGCAGGGCCGCCAGGCCGGCCAGCACGGCCACCCGCCGGGAGACGGACGACGTCATTTCGTGCTCATCAGGCGAGGCCGGAATTC
>DASUOW010000200.1:0-12072 GCA_036276435.1 Gemmatimonadales bacterium | reverse complement strand
GCGACGGAAGCGTCCCTCGCGGTGTCGATCTGGCGCGATGGCGCATGGCAGCCGGCGGGCCAGCTGTGGGAGGTGGGCCCGGAACTCGGCAAGCGGCAGGTGCTGCCGATCGACCTTGCGGGTGTCACGGGCGCCACGGTCCGCGTGCGCCTCGAGTCGGCGCCCTCGTTCTGGCTGCTCGACCGCGTGGGGGCCGACTACTCGGACGACCTGCCGGTGACGCTCACCCCGCTGCCGATCGCGCGGATGGAGATGCCCGGCAGCTTCGACCCCGCCGGCCTCGTGCGCGCCACCGACCGCGAGTACCTGTCGATCGAGCCGACGCAGGTGGCCGAGCTCGCGGTGCCGGTGCCGCCGCTGCGCGTGGGCATGGCGCGGACGTTCCTCGTGAGGTCGAGCGGCTGGTACCGGGTGCACGGCGACGAGACCGCGCCACCGGAGCACGAACTCCTGACGCAATTGCAGCAGCCCGGGCCCTACGCCGCCTCGCGCACGGCCGTCGGACTCATGAACGAGGCCCTGGCCGCCGTGACCCGCTAGGTGCTCGGGGTTCTTGATTCCTGCTTGACCGTCCGCCGACAGACATCAGGGAGACAAGTCACCGGAGCCCGTCATGCGTGCCACGCTGCGCCGGACACTCGCCATCCTGATCGGCGGCATCCATCTCGTCCAGGTCACCGGCTGTGCCGGCTGGTCGGCGACGCACGACACGCCGGGCGCCGTCATCGCGAAGTACCCGGACAAGCGGTTGCGGGTGATGCGCCCCGACAGCACCCTCGTCGAACTGCGTGGGGCCAGCGTCGCGAGCGACTCCCTGTTCGGCTATCGCAAGGCCACGAAGGCGGACGCACCCGCGTCGGTCGTGGCGGTGGGCACGGAGCGCGGTGTCGCGGTGGCGGTGTCGTTCGCCGACATCGCCAGGCTCGAGGTCCGCAAGGTGCAGGCCCTCGAGACGACCGTGCTCATCGTCGTCGTGCTCGGCGTGGTGGGCTTCGCCGTCGGCCAGGCCATCGCCATCAGCAACATGACGCTCTTCTAGCGCTGGCCCAGCAGCACGTCCCGGATGTAGCCCGAGGGCAGCGTGCCCTGCCGCATGAAGCGCTCGTGGAAGCGCTTCAGGTCGAGCTTGTCCCCCTCCTTCTCCTGCAACGCCGCGCGCAGCCCCGCGATCTCGTTCTTGCCGAGATTGTAGGTGATGGCCTGCGTGGGCCACTTGGAGTAGCGGTAGATGGCGCGACTGGCTCCCTCGAACACCGCCTTCGCCGCCGGCTCCTTCGCCATGCGGGCGCGGACGTTCGGCATGAACTCCACGTGCTCGGCGAAGTAGTCGATGGCCTCGTCGAACGTCATGCGGCCGCTGTGCAGCCCCGTGTCCACGCGCACGCGCACCGCGCGCATGAGCTGCCCCTGCAGCATGTACATGAGCTCGGCGGGCGTGTAGAAGCCGTCGGGCCGATCGGGGGCCGCCTCCGCCATCAGCTCCTCCGAGTAGAGCGCCCAGCCCTCCGCGGCCATCGAGTCGGACCACATCGAGGAACTGTCCTCGACGGCACCCGGCGTGAACCAGCGGATGTTCGGGATCTCCTTCGCGTGCTGCGTCATGTACTTGTAGTGCCAGTCGTGGCCCGGGAAGCCCTCGTGGATGGCCGTCGTGGCCACCGAGGCGCGGTTGTTGAGCCGGAGCGCGCCCGGATCGTTGCCCGTGGGCGTGAGGTAGAAGCGGCCGACGCCGGTGGTCTTGAACGGCGGTGCGGGATAGTAGGCCGCGTCGATGGTGCTCCGCAGCACGGGCGGGGTGGGATGCACGTCGAGCCGGTAGTCCGCCGGCACGTCGAAGAGGTTCTGCGCCCGCCCATACTCCACCGCGCGGCGGCCGGCATCGACGTACCACGCCAGCAGCTCGTCGTCGTCCTTCGGCGAATCCGCGCTCAGGTGCTCCATGACCTGCCGCACGCCGGCGCGCTTCTCCGCGTCGGTGCCGAAGGGCACGTCGAGCTTCGCGTCCTTCGCCACGCGCTCCGCGGCGGCGAAGATGCGCTGCTCGTAGAGCTCGACCTGCTGTGCGCCGTAGTCCCACAGCTCCGCCACGGTACGGTTCACGCGCAGGCAGTTCTTCAGGCGCCAACCGTATTCCGCCTCGCCGAGGGCGTAGCGGTCCGCCCGCTTCGCGAGGTCGTAGCTCTTGCCGAGCCAGGCGGCGAATTCGTCCCACGCGTTCGCGGCGGCGCCGCCGGCCTGCTCGAGCCGCGCGAGGAGCTGCGGCGCGAAGGGCCGCTCGCCCAGGAACGGCGTGGCGGTGGCGAGGAGCGTCTTGCGGAAGTACTCGGCGTTGGACCGGGCGCCCTTGATCCCGTCGCGCTCCACCATGCGCCAGTCGGGCACGTTGCCCGAGGCGATGCCGGCCTGCAGCTGCGCCCGCGCGCCCTCCAGGAAGCCGGGTATGGCCTCGACGCGGCGCAGCACGAGGTCCCATTCCTCCTCGGTGCCGAGCCTGCCGGCGCCCGCATCCTGCATCTGCTGGATCTGCCAGTCCACGCCGCGAAACGGTTCGGCCACGTAAGTGTCGACGGCGCGCTCCTGATACCTCAGGTCGGCGAGCTGGTGCAGCATGAAGTCGAGCTGCGCGCCGAGGAGGTCGTGATCCACGCGACGGTCGGGGGAGAGCGCGGCGCGGTCCACCTTCTCGAGCTCGCCGCGGATGCCGCGATAGAACTCCACCTCGCCGCTCACGGCCGCGGGGCTCGGATCGCGCAGCGTGCCGTTGATGGCAGCGAGCGACGCGCTGTAGCCGTCGCCGCCGAGGTAGGTGGCGGTGGTGGGATAGAGCTCGAGCGAGCGGAGGAAGAAGCGGTCGCGCAGGTCGCCGAGGGAGCGATCGGCCGGCGAGGCGGTGGAGGCGGTGTCGCCGGCGGGGCGGCAGGCCATGACGAGCTTCAGGATGCCGACGGACCCGGCCACTTCGGCCGTGTGGCGGATGAACAGGCGACGTTCCATGACTTCGGGCTCCGGGCGCGAGGGGGGCGGGGGCAAATCTCCCCGCCCGGCCCGCGCGGGGCAAGCGTCACTGCAGCGCGGCGATCGCCTCCGCGATCCGGCGCTTCTGGGTCTCGTCGCCGGTCATCGAGGACGCCTTCCGGTAATTCGCGATCGCGAGCTTCCGGTCGCCCTTCACGGCGTAGGCCTCGGCGAGACTGTCGTAGACGTTCCACGAATCGGGATGCGCCTTCACGTTCCGCTGGAACAGCGCGATGGCCTCGTCCACCTTCTTCGCCTGCAGCAGCTGGTAGCCGGCGGCGTTGAGCTGCGACTCGGTGGCAATGGCATAGGCGCGACGGCGGAGACTGTCGGCCGCGGCGGCATTGCCCTGCCGCGCGAGGACGGCGGCCTTCACGTTGAGCCCGTCGTAGCGCGGCTGGATCTTGATGGCGCTGTCGGCCCACGCGGAGGCCTCGGCGAGGTGGCCGTGCTGCAGCGCCCACGCCGCCGCGGTGCCCCAGCCGTCGGGGAAGAACTGCGGGACGCCGCGCAGCTGGGTGGCGAGGCTGTCGAGCACCACGCGGTCGGGCTCGAACGTGAGCGCGATCGGCACCGCGAGCTTCTCCCAGCGCAGCGTGAGGGTGACGCCGTCGTCGCGCAGGTCGTCGAAGGTGTACTGCAGGCGCTCGGTCATCTCGGCCGGCTTCGGCGTGACGGTGAAGCGCACGGCATCTTCGGCGGGGTCGTACCGGTAGCTGCCCCACGCATCGGCCTGTCGGCTCACGATGACCGTCCAGGTCGTCGTGGTCGGGATCATGTGCAGTCCGTAGCGGCCGGCCGGCAGCTTCGTGCCGCCGATCGTGAACGGCGCCGTGACGGCCAGCACCGTGTTCTCGTTGGCGCCGGCGCGCCACACCTCGCCGAACGGCACGAGCCCGCCCCAGACCTGCCGGCCGTTCACCGCGGGCCGGCTGTACCGCACGCTGAAGTCGGCCAGACCCAGGGTCTGAGTGACCAGGGCGGCCGGACTCTCGCGCGGCAGGTCGAGCGGGGGTGACTGGGCGGGGGCGGGGGCGGCAACGAGTACCGAGGCGAGCAGGGCGAACGAGACGACAGGACCGGGCGTGCAGCGCATGCAGGACCTCCCCGACGGGTGGACGTGGCGACCGAAGCCTATACGGCCCCGCCAGGGGGAAGGTTGCGGGGAGGATTCTCCCGGCGGCGCCGTCCGCTATGATTCTTCCAGCCAATGACGACGCCCACCGCCCTGCCCCCGCCGCCCGCGAGCACCACCGTCCAGCGGAAGGACGACGCCACCCGCCTGGCCGAGCTGGCGTCGATGCGCCGCGTCGCCACCGGCCTGCTGGTCGTGGCTGGGGTCATCTTCCTCGTCGCGCGGGCCCTCGAGGCCGCGCATCCGTGGCTGGGCTACGTGCGGGCCACCGCAGAGGCGTCGCTGGTGGGCGGCATCGCCGACTGGTTCGCGGTGACGGCGCTGTTCCGTCATCCGCTCGGCATCCCCATCCCGCACACCGCCATCATCCCCACCCAGAAGGACCGCATCGGCCGCATCCTGGGCGGCTTCGTGCAGAACCACTTCCTCGCGCGCGACGTGCTCTCCACGAAGCTGCACTCGATGCGGCTCGCCGAGCGCATCGCGCGCTGGATGAGCGACCCGGTGCACGCGGAGCGGCTCGCGCGGCACGTGGCGGTGGGCGTGGCGCAGGCGGTGAGGAACATGCCCGAGGGCGAGGTGCGCGAGCTGATCCGCGAGAGCGCGGTGGCGCGCCTGCAGCACATGCAACTGGCCCCCGTGCTGGGCAACGTGCTCGAGGCGGCGACGAAGGACGACCGGCACCAGCAGCTGCTGGACGAGGCGCTGGTGCTGCTGCGGGTGGCGGTGTCGAAGAACCGGGAGCTCATCCGCGAGAAGATCCGCGAGGAGAGCCCGTGGTGGGTGCCGGCGGCGGTGGACGAGGCGTTCCACCAGCGGGTGATCGACGGCGCCGAGCGGATGATCGAGGAGGTCTATGCCGACCGCGCGCACCCGCTCCGGCGGCAGTTCGACGCGGCGTTCGACAACTTCGTGGAGCGGCTGCGCCATTCGCCCGAGATGATCGCGCGCACCGAGCAGTGGAAGGACAACCTGCTGGAGCACCCGATGGTGAACGAGTTCGCCGCGTCGCTGTGGGATCGCGCGCGCCGCGCCGCGGAGTCGTTCTCGGCGGAGCCGAAGGCGGACATCCTGCACCCGATCGAGCGCGGGATCGCCGGCGTGGGCGAGTCGATGCTGGCGAGCGAGGAGCGGCTGCGGGAGCTCGACGACTTCCTCACCAACTTCATCGCCGGCGTGCTGGAGCAGCACCGGCACGAAGTGGGCGACCTGATCGCCGACACGGTGAAGCAGTGGGATCCACGGCTCGCGGCCGACCGCATCGAGCGGGCGGTCGGCCGCGACCTGCAGTTCATCCGGCTCAACGGCACGCTGGTGGGCGGGCTCGCCGGCCTCCTGATCTACACGCTCTCGGGCTGGCTGGGCTGAGCCGCCGGCGCTACCGCGCCTGCCCGATCGGCTGTTCGGTGCCGATGCGGGTGCCGTTGCTGCGGAACTGGTACTCGCAGGAGATGCGGTACTCGCGCGCGCCGCGCCGCACGACCCAGCGCGTGTCCACGTCGTCGTTGGGCTGGCGCGTCGCCGCCTCGTTGCGAACGATGCCGTAGTTCTTGCGGCGCAGGGCGGACTCGCAGGTGCTGATCGCCCGGGTGCGGAGCTGGCTCCAGGTCCCGTTCCACCCGCCGCCAGTGCCGCCCGCGCCGCCGAAGTTGCCGCCGTTCCAGCTGCCCCAGCCGCCACCGCCCTGCCCCGTGCCGACCGCGAACAGCCCGCGGCAGCCGTCGTTCACCCAGATGCCGTTGTCGTCGTAGCCCCAGTTCTGGTTGCGGACGCAGCGGGTATTGGACAACTGGCGCGCCAGGCGCACCTCACCGTAGGTCCACGTGCGGCAGCGGCGGTACTGCCCGTCCTCGCTCTCGCAGGCGACCTGCCGCTGGCCGTTCTCCCACGACGCGTTGTGGTAGCCCACCTCGAACTCGGCCCGGCACCCGCTCGTCACCCAGATCCCGTTGTTCTCGAAGCCCCAGGTGCGGCCGGCGACGCACGGGTCCTTGGAGAGCTGGCGCCTCAGGCGCACGTCGCCGCGGGTGCGCACGTTGCAGAACTGGTACTCGTTGCCGCGGCTCTCGCACTTCACGACGCTCCCGCTGTTGCCCGATTGCCACCCGCTGCCGGACCCGCCGATGGCGAAGCGGCCGCGGCAGCCGCGATCCACCCAGACGCCGCGCTCGTCGAAGCCCCAGGTGCGGTCGAGGATGCACTTCGTGTCGGACAGCTGGCGCACGAGGCGCACCGAGCCCCGGGTATTCGCCTGACAGTAGTCGAACTTCCCGCCCAGGCTCTCGCAGACGATCTCGCGTCCCGACTGCGCATTCGCCGCCTGCGGCGTCGCGAGGACGGTGGCGACACCGAGCACAGCCATCGACAGCAACGACCTGATGGTCACGACACCCCTCCCGAAATGAGTTCCGTGGTACCGCAGCGGACTACCGCGCCCCGAAGAAACGCGCCGGCGGCGGCGTGGGAGCCGGAGCCGTCCAGCGGCCCGACTCGACATCCAGCCAGCGCCCGGTGAGTCGCTCGTTGTAGCGCACCAGCAGCGAGTCGGCGTTGGGCTCCGCCCGCACCGTCTCGCGGAGCACGGCACCGTAACTTGCCGACGCGACGTTGTCGAGCGCCATCCACCCGTCGTACAACGCCGCGAAATCGGACGCCTCGAAGACGACGGTGTCGCCGGCGAAGGCGACGCCGGGCAGGCCGCGCAGCATCGCGAAGCTCGCCGGCGCCACCGCGCGCATGCCGCCGCGGATGGGGCCCGCGAGCGGCATCGCCTTCATGCCCCGCATGCCTTTCAGCGCCCGTGCCGCCGACCGGCGCATCTCGCGGTGCACCTCGTCCACCGGCCGCAGCTCGGCGGTGGATGCGCTCGTCGACGTCTTCACGGTGACGTACTCGAGCCACGGCATGGTGGCGCGCAGGTCCTGGCGCAGCCGGTCGTCGCCGGTGACGAGCACCACGGGGACGCCCACGCGGCCCCAGGAGTAGCCGATCAGCTCCGTCTCGGTGATCGACGCGCCGTTGACGAGGAACTCGAGCCCCGGTGCGAAGGTGTGGGAGGCGAAGCCGCGGCTGCCGGTCTTCGCGTGCATGCCGACGCAGACGATGGCGTCGTAGGCATCGGGCGTCACGAGGTCCACGTACTGGCGGAAGCGCGTGTCGCGGAACACCTGCCTGGCCCGCGGATCGAGTGCCCCCGGCGGCACGTCCGGCTCGGGGTTGCCGCTGCCGTGCGCGTCCACCACGTCCACCTGCGTGGCGCCCCCGTCGTAGAGGCCG
Organism: Gemmatimonadales bacterium; assembly: GCA_036276435.1. Taxonomy (GTDB): domain Bacteria; phylum Gemmatimonadota; class Gemmatimonadetes; order Gemmatimonadales; family GWC2-71-9; genus JAGGAG01. The sequence continues at coordinate 4,646 of DASUOW010000200.1, read as the reverse complement.
GCGATGACGGCATTGAGGTCGGCCACGAGGAGACGGCGGCCCTTCGCGTAGGCCTCGGGGAAGTCGAAGTCGAAGGTGTGCCAGTCGTCCTGCCCCGCGAGGCCCTCCATGTCGTGATAGACGAGCACGCGCAGCGCCGGGCGCTGGGCGTCGGCAGGAGCGGGCCGGGTGGCGACGAGGGCGAACGCGACGGTCAGCAGCGGGAGCAGGCGCATCGGGGCTCGCAGGGGTGGCGGGAAGGGTGGAACGTGAAGAAGGCTAACAGCGAATCTCGGGGAATGGCGCTAGACTCCATGGGTCCCACGCAGGAGGCGTCGATGCTGCCCCAGTCCCTCGAAGATGCGCTTCAGGACCCCTCGATCCGGCGTCGCCGGTCGGGCGAGGTCCTCCTGACCCTGAACACGCTGGTCCTGCTGCAGGCGCTGCGCGACTTCCCCGACGCGTGGGCTCCCTCGTCACGCATGTGGGTGGAGCGCGCCCTGCTGTATCGCCGGCGCGCGGGCGGCGGCACGGAGTCCACGCTGCTCAACTCCACCCGCCGCGTCTCGCCGGTGCTCGTCACCCGCAGGAAGATGGGCCCCTACCAGGCCGCGGCCCTCGCGCCCCTCGGCATCGCGTTGCTCGACCGCGTGGTGCCGGCGTGGATCGTGGGCCACGGCGCCTACACCGGCTTCCGCGCCCTCGCCGCGAAGCGGCGCGACTAGCTATCGCGCCGCACCCGCCGGCGCCGCCGCGCGCCAGCCCCACGGATCCACCTCGGCCTTCACGACCCGGCGGCCGTCCTTCGCCCGCCAGGTGAAGCGACGGCCCTGGTTCCACGCCTCCACCGGCAGCGTCACCTCCTCGGTGGTGCCGTCGGCGTAGGTAAGGCGCAGCGCGATCGGCAGCTGCATCTCGCCCCGGTTCACGATCACGACCGCGGAGCCCGAGTCGGTGGTGGTGACGGCCTCGACCACCTGGTCGGGGTGGCTCGTGGTGTAGACCCAGTCGTGCCAGAACCAGTCGAGGTCCACGCCGGAGTGCGTCCGCATGAAGCGGAAGAAGTCGGACGGCGTGGGATGCTTGAACGCCCACGCGTGCAGGTAGTCGCGGTACGCCGCCTCGAAGCGCTCGCGGCCCAGCACCTGGTCGCGCAGCACCGACAGCATGAGGGCCGGCTTCTGGTAGCCCGTCCAGAAGAGGTCCTCGACCTCGACCGGCCGGGTGATGAGCGGCTTCTCCTCGCCCGGGATGGCGTGGGCACGGTAGAGCCGGTGCGGCCGGGTCTCGATGGTGTCGCCGTAGGCCTCGCCCTTGAAGTACTTCGCGGCGAGCTCGAGGTCCATGAAGGTGTTGAAGCCTTCGTCCATCCACGGATAGAAGCGCTCGTTGCTGCCGACGACCATCGGCGTCCACTGGTGGCCGATCTCGTGCGCCACGACCCACTGCAGCTCCTCCCGGCTCGGGCCCGTCGGGTCGAAGGTGATCATCGGGTACTCCATCCCCTCGATGGGCCCCTCGATGCTCGACATGTGCGGATACGGGTAGCGATACCACTTCTCGCTGAAGTGCTTCACCGCCTCGCGCGCCATGCGGTTCGCCTCGGGCCAGCGCGTCGCGGTGGGGCGGTAGTAGGTGTGGACGAGGATGCCGTCCCAGCCGCTCGCGTCCCAGCGGAAGTTCGGCGCGGCCGCGAAGGCGAAGTCGCGGACGGAATCGGCGGCGAAGCGCCACGTCACGGTGCGCGACGCGCCGGCGGCCGGCGGCGCGGCCGCCTCGGCGGCGGTGATGATCGCGACGGCGGTGTCGCTCGTCCGGGCCCGCTCGAGGCGCGCCCGCTGTTCCTTCGAGAGGACTTCCGACGCGTTCCGGAGGACACCGGTGCCGGCCACCACGTAGCCGGCGGGCAGCGTGAGGTTCACCTCGAAGCGGCCGTACTCGAGGTAGAACTCGCCCGCGCCGATGTAGGGATCGTGGTTCCAGCCCTTCACGTCGTCATAGACGGCGAGGCGCGGATACCACTGGCCGAGCTCGAAGAGGGTGCCGTCGCGGCCCATGCGGCCCGCGCCGTAGTCGGGCACCGGGAAGTGCCACGCCACCTCGATCGTGGCGCCGGCGCCCGGCTCGATGGGCGAGGCGAGGTCGATGCGCATCGTGGTGCCGTCGACGCGATGGCGCGCGGGCTTCCCGCCCACGCGCACGTCGGTGATCGTGGCGCCGCCCGCGAAGCCCTTGCAGGAGAAGTCGAACGCCGTGCTCAGGAAGACGAGCGGCGGCTGGTCGAGCTGGTTGGTGACGCTGCCCTTCGCGCAGATGTTCTGCTCGACGTGCAGCCACAGCTCGTGCAGCGTGTCGGGGGAATTGTTGCGATAGCCGATGCGCTCGCGGCCCGTGAGCGTGCCGGCGGCCGGATCGAGCGTGGCGTCGATGCGGTAGTTCGCCTCCTGCTGCCAGTAGCCCGGTCCCGGGCGTCCGCTCGGAAGCCGCACCGACGACGGCGCCACCCAGCCGGCGACCTCGCGGCGCTCGGGCGGCAGCGCCTGTGCCGCGAGCGCGGCGGCGGGAAGCAGCGCGAGCGCGACGAGTGCCGCGGGGCGAACGACAGCACGATGCATGCAGCCTCCGGAAGGATCGAGCGCGCGCAACGACGGGCAGACGTCGTGACGCTATCGCGTCGGCGGCCCCGGGTAAAGGGTGCACCGATTCTTGCACGAAATGGCCGGGGTCCGGAGCGCCGCCCCCGCTCCCTTCGATACGACGTCATCGCCCTGAAGGACCGCCCATGCCCGACGACCAGCATCCGTTCCCCACCCTTCCGCACCACATCGTGTGGTCGTGGAAGATTCCCGTCGCCGAGTGGCTCGGCGACGCGTTCGCCGAACACGAGGGCGCGGTGCTGCCGTATCTCGTGCTCGGCGATGAGCTTGCGCTCGTGGATTCGGTGGAGGAGCAGCTGATGCGATTCGGTCCGTCGCACCTGCAGCGCGGGCTGGCCATCGCGGGCGGCGAGGGCCCGATCCCCGGCGATATCACGGAGCGCGAGGCGCATCGCACCGCGTTCCGCCTGCTGGCGGAGCACGCGGGCGACACCCCGCAGAGCGCGCTGCTGCAGCTCGCCGAGGAGCTCGGTGAACTGATCGGTGCGGCAGTTCGCGAGCGCGTGCTGCGAAACGCCGACGCGCTCGGCGCGCACAGCTCGGCGAGCGACTGCAACCTCATCTTCGCGATCTACGAGCGGCGGGTGCAGCAGAAGCCCGAGTCGGCCGTGGCGTCGGCGTACGAGATCACGCTGCTCTTCCGGCGCATCGTGCTCGACGACCTCGCGCCGCGTCACCGGCGGAAGCTGCGCGCCATCTACGGCCTCGCCCGCGAGACGGTCGAGCGCTCGCAGAGCGAGCGGAAGAAGGACGACGCGGCCTAGCCGGCCGGGTAGCCGACCGCGCCCTTCGCGTCCTCGATCTGCGCCACGTGCCGCAGGTCGTGCGCGGCAAGGAAGGCGAGCCACTCCACGCCGTCGAGCGTGCCGAGCGCGGGGTGCGGCATCGCATGGGAGCGCAGTGGCGCATCGGTGTGCCGGAGCCAGGCGAGCAGTTCCTCACGACTGACGACGAACTCCCGCCGCACCTCCTCCGGCGAGCTCCACGTCCCCCTCGGCAGGAAGCGATCCGGCGACTTCGCCTTGTGCGTGCGGCCGAGCAGCCGGGCGCGCACCTTCGCCTCGTCCGGCAGGTGGGTGGCGTCGGCGGGCGCGCTCAGCAGCGGCCCGCGGACCATGAGTCCGATCGCACCCGAGACGAGCGCCACGTGCTCGGCCACCTCGGCGATGGACCACTGCTCCGGCGACGGCCGGAACCGCCACTGCGCCTCGTGCAGGCCCTCGATCGACGCCACGAAGGCGTCGCGGGCGGCCTCGAGCTCCCTCAGGTCCATCGTGCCTCCCGCGTCCGGTGACATCGTTGTGACAGGTGCCCATGACATTCCACGATAGTCGCCTCCCCAACTGGACTGGAGTGACCCGTGGATCGACGGACCGGCCGCCGACGCCTGATCGTGCCTGCACTCGCCCTTCTCCTCCTGCTCGTCCTGACCCGGACCTCGCTCGCCCAGCTGGACGCAACGCCGGCCGCAGGCACGTGGGCGGGGTGGCTCAGCGTGCTCGCCGACGGCATCAAGGTCTTCGAGGCCGCCGCGGTGCTCTTCGGCGTCAGCCAGATCTGGCTCGGGCGCGGTGAGCGGCGGGAGGCGGAAGCCCGGGCCGCCGGCCTGGCACGCAAGGCCGCCAACTTCCAGGCCTGGCAGGTCATCAACAGCGCGCAAGGCAAGGGCGGCAGCGGCGGCAGGGTGGATGCGCTTGCGGACCTGATCGCGAACGACGTCTCTCTCGCCGGCGTGAAACTCGACGGCGCCTGGCTGGAGAAGGCACGACTCGACGGCGGCCACCTGCGCGAGGCCTCCTTCGAGAGCGCCAACCTCTCCGGCGCCTCGCTGCGCGGCGCCGACCTGCAGGACGCCAACCTCACGCGCGTGACGCTGGTCGCGGCCGACCTGCGCGGCGCCTCGCTGCGGGGGGCACTGCTGCGCGAGGCCCTGCTCTCCACGGCCGACCTTCGCGACGCGGACCTCCATGGAGTGCAGGGCTGGGAGTCGATCACCTCGCTCACCTATAC
>DASUOW010000199.1:0-11824 GCA_036276435.1 Gemmatimonadales bacterium | reverse complement strand
CGAAGAAGTCGAAGTCCACCCAGGCGTCGGTGCTGCGGCCCTCGACGCAGCCGAGCGTGTCGCAGTAGAACCGCCGCGTCGAGGCGAGGTCGGTCACGTGGAAGGCGTAGTGGAACGGGGTGGCGGTCACAGGTCGGCCATCTCGTCGTTCACCCGGGCAGGGCGAGGCGTGATCAGGGGAGCAGGGCCAGGCTGTCGCCGACGAGGTGGAAGCGCTGGGTCACCGTGTCGCTCGGGCAGCATGCCGGATCGGCGGGCCCGGCGGCGATCATCTCGATGACGACGGTGTCGGCGTTGAGCGAGAGGGCCTGGATTCTGGTCCGGTCGCCGAGGGGGGCGCCCTTGCCCGGCATGGCCTTGCCATCGCGGTTGAGCACCGGGACGGCGGAGACGAAGGTTCCGGTACCGCCGAAGTTGGCCGCCAGTATGGCGAGGCCGTCGCCGCGGCCGTCGCCGTCGAGGTCGCCACCCAGGGTCTGGAGCAGCGTCACGGTGGACTGCGTCGCGCTGTCGGTCCACTTCCGATCGGTGAAGCGGATCGGCCCGACGGCCATGTCGACGAACTGGATCTGGTACTCGGCGCCCTCGATGTCGGCCTCCAGCAACTCGGTGCCGGCGGATGGAGCGACGGCGGCGGAATCGGGCTGCGGCTCGGCCTTCGGCTCACGGCTGCACGCGGAGGCAAGTACAAGAAGAGAAACGAGATGACGGGTATGCACTGGGCAACTCCCGGGGTGGAGGTACTACGAACTGAGGAGTCCCAGCCGACTAGAAGTTGTCAGCGATACTACTGTGTGCCCAGCCGCCTCGAGCTTCTGGCGGCCACCCTGCTCGCGATCGACCACGGCCAGCACGCCGACCACCTGCGCCCCCGCCGCCGTCACGGCCGCGATGGCCTTCTCGGCCGAGCCGCCGGAGGTGATCACGTCCTCCACCACCACCACCTTGGCGCCCGGGCGGAAGTTGCCCTCGATCTGCTGCCCGGTGCCGTGGCCCTTGGCTTCCTTGCGCACGCTGAAGGCGTCGATCGGCGTACCGGCGTGGGCGCTCGCGGCCGCGATGGCGTAGGCCACGGGGTCGGCGCCCATGGTCAGGCCGCCGATGGCGTCGGCCGGCCAGCCGGCGGCGCGGATGGCCTCGAGGCCCAGTTGCCCGATCAGCACCATGCCCGCGGCGGACATGGTGGTCAGGCGGCAATCGATGTAGTAGGAGGAGCGGGCACCGCTGGCGAGCACGAAGTCGCCACGGCGGACCGAGCGCTCCAGGAGGAGGCGCTCGAGGGCGGCCGGATCGGTCACTTGCCGAAGAGACGCTTGAGGAACCCGCCGCCCTTCTGGCCGTCGTTCTCGCGCACCGCCGTGCAGAATTCCTGGCTGAACTCGTCCACCGTCTTGGTGCGCTTGGCCAGGTCGCGCTCGAGGCCCCGCATCACGGCCGTCTCGATGGCCGGGGAGAACTTGAGCCCCTTCTCGGCCTGGTTGAGCGGCACCGGGTTCTGCGTCAGCAGCTGCTGGAAGAGCTCCCGCGGGTTCTTCCCCGGGAAGGGGTGCGTGCCCGTGAGCAGGAAGTAGGCGATGGTGGCGAGGCTGTAGACGTCGGCCTGCTCGTCCACCAGCGCGCCGCTGAGGGTCTCGGGGGCGACGTACTGCAGGGTGCCCACGAAGAAGCCCGCGCGGGTGAGCCGCTCGTCGGAGCTCGTCTCGGCGTCCCGGGCGATGCCGAAGTCGAGCAGCTTCGCCTCCTGCTTGGCCGGGTCGAACATGATGTTCGCCGGCTTCAGGTCGCGATGGATGATGTTGCGGGCGTGCGTGGCCGAGAGGGCCGCGCCGACCTGCTCGATGATCGTCGCCACGAGGGGCGGGGCCAGCTGGCCGGAACGGCTCGCGAAGTCGGCGAGCGGCTCGCCGTCGACCCACTCGAGCGCGAGGTAGTAGAGGCCGTCCTCCTGCCCGAAGTCGAACGTCTTGACGATGTAGGGATGCTCGAGGCGCTTGCCGAGCTCGGCTTCCCGCAGGAAGCGCTTCACCGCCACGGCGTCCTGCGCGAGGCGCTGGCGCAGCACCTTGAACGCGACCGCCCCCTTCTGGGGATGGTCGGCGCGGTAGACGGTGGCCGTGCCGCCCTCGCCCATGAGACGGGAAAGGTGGTATCCGGCGATGGTTCTGCCGACGAGCGGGTCTTGGGGAGGCATGGGGAGCGAAGCTAGCGCTCGGCGCGCGGGGCAGCAAGTTTCCTGCGCATCATGCGCCTGCGCGTGACCGACTTGGATCAGCACCGGCCACGGCCGGGGGGAGCCACGGGGTGAGGGGACGAACGCTGGCGGCCTTGGGCCTGCTGGCCGCGGCGGGATGCGGACAATGGCAGAAGGTGGGCTCGGAAGCGGCCCCCGAGCCGACGAGCAGCTTCACCCAGATGCTCAGCGCGCAGGATTTCTACAAGCGCCTCGGCCGGCTCACCGCCGGCGACCCGCTGCCGTTCATCGGCTCGGTGGCGCTGGTGAAGGGCAACGCCGACACCGTGCTGGCGGTGGTGGGCCTCTCGCTGGAGAACCGCGCCCTCGCCTTCCAGAAGGAGAGCGACGCCTTCGCCGCGCGCTACCGCGTCGATCTCACCTTCACGCCGGCGACGGGCCGCGCGGTGGTGGGCGGGCAGGACGAGACGGTGCGGGTTCCCACCTTCGAGGAGACCCAGCGCGCCGACGAGAGCATCCTCTTCCAGAAGTACTTCAAGCTCCTGCCCGGCAGCTGGAAGCTCACCGCCGTGGTGCGCGACGCCGGCAACGGCAACACCAGCCGCGCCGAGGTGCCGCTGACGGTGACGCCGTTCGGCCCGGCCTCGCTCTCGGCGCCGGTGCTGGCCTACCAGGTGCGCGGCCGCGAGCGGATCGCGGAGCCGCCGCAGGTGGTGCTCAACAACCGCGGCACCGTGGCGTACGGCGGCGACACGCTGCTGGCGTACGTGGAGGGCTACGACTTCCCGGGCCCGACGAGCGTGCCGTTCGCGGTGGTCTCACCGCTGCGCGACAGCGTGATCTACGAGGACTCGCTGCGCTTCCAGGGCGGGCTGCCGGTGGAGAGCCACGTGCTCCGCCTCCGTCCCGACAGCATGGCGCTCGGCGAGATGCAGCTGCAGGTGGGCACGGGGCCGCAGCAGAAGAGCGCCTCGGCGGTGGTGTCGCTCAGCACGGCGTGGCTCGTCACGAACCTCGACGAGATGATCGACATGCTGCGCTGGTTCCGCGGCCACGACGACGCGCTCGCCCGCGTGAAGCGCGCGCCGCCCGAGGACCGCGCCGCGGCCTGGAGCCGGTTCTGGCAGGAGACGGACCCCAATCCCGCCACGCCCGAGAACGAGCTGCTCAACAACTACTTCGCGCGCGTGGCGATCGCGTCGCAGCGCTTCCGCGACGAGGGCGTGCCGGGCTGGAAGACCGAGCGCGGCGAGGTGTTCATCCGGCTGGGCGAGCCCGACGAGATCTACGACGCCTCCGCGATGGCGCAGGGCCGCGTGATCCGGTGGTCGTACATCGGCCTCCGCCTGGTGCTCTTCTTCCACGACGACAGCGGCTTCGGCCGGTTCCGCCTGACGCCCGACTCGCGCGCGGAGTTCGAGCGCGTCGCGGCCCGGCTCCGCGCGTGAGCGACGCCCCGCGGCTCTTCCTCATCGACGGCTACGCGCTCATCTACCGCGCGTTCTTCGCCATGATCTCGCGGCCGCTGCGCACCGCGGCGGGCGAGAACACCTCGGCGGTGTGGGGCGTGGCCAACTTCCTCCTGCGGCTGCGCGAGAAGTACAAGCCCGAGTACGTGGCGTGGGTGAACGACGCCGGCGACTCGTTCCGCACCCAGAAGTACGCCGCCTACAAGTCCACCCGCCAGAAGCTCGACGATGACCTGCAGGCCGACTTCGACCGCTCGTGCGAGCGCATCGAGGCGCTGCTGCACGCCATGGGGGTGCAGCTCGTGGCCGTGAAGGGCTACGAGGCCGACGACGTCATCGGCACCCTCGCGGCGCGCGCCTCGGCGGTGGGTCTGCAGGCCGTGATCGTCTCCGGCGACAAGGACTTCCACCAGCTCGTCGGTCCCCACGTGACGCTCCTCAACCCCGGCCGCGGCGGTCCGGGCGCCGTGGAGGAGACGTGGGTCACCGAGGCCAACGGCAGCGAGCGCCTGGGCGTGCCGCCGTCGCAGGTGCGCGACTACCTGGCCCTCGTGGGCGACACCTCCGACAACGTGCCCGGGGTGAAGGGCATCGGCGAGAAGGGCGCGCAGAAGCTGCTCGCCGAGTACGGCAGCCTCGAGGCGATCCTCGCCAACGCGGAGAAGATCGAGCAGAAGCGCACCCGCGAGGCGCTGCTCGCGTCGATGGATGCGGCACGGCTCTCCAAGGAGCTCGTCACGATCCACACCGACGTGCCCGTGCGGGTGCAGCTCGACGAGCTCGTGCCCGGCGAGCCCGATCGCCCGGCGCTCGTGAAGCTGCTCACCGAGCTCGAGTTCTACTCGCTGGCGCGAAAGCTCGGCACGGTGGAGACGGCGCTGGACAGCCCCGACGAGCCGTCGGCCGCCGCGGCCTCGGCGTCGCCCGCGCCGATGGCGCCGATGGTCCCCGTGGCCACCGCATCGTCGGTGACGGTGGTGAGCGATCCCGCCGAGCTGCCCGCGCTCGTGGCGCGCCTGCGTGCGGCCCCGCTCGTGGCCCTCGACACCGAGACGAGCTCGCTGCAGCCCCGCGACGCGGAGCTGATCGGGCTCGGCCTCGCGGCATCGCCGACGGAGGCATGGTACCTCTCGTTCGGCCACCGCCCCCCCGACGGCGACCTCGCCGCGCCGGCGCCGGTGCCCAACCTGCCGCCGCTCACCGACCCGGCGTGCGCGCCGCTGGTGGCATTGCTCACCGATCCCGCCGTGCCGAAGGCGGGCCACCACATCAAGTACGACTGGCAGGTGCTGCGCCGCGCCGGCGTGGAGATCCGGGGCGCGGCGTTCGACTCGATGCTCGCCGCCTTCGTGCTGCACTCGGGCCGTCGCTCGTTCGCCCTCGACACGCTGTCGCTCGACGAGCTGGGCCGCGGCATGCGCTCGTACACCGACCTCGTCAAGCGCGGGCGCACCTCCATCCCGTTCGCCGAGGTGCCGGTGCCCGAGGCCGCGGCGTACTGCGGCGCCGACTGCACCACGGTACTCGAGCTGCACGCCGTCTACGCCCCGCAGCTCGCGGAGACGCCCACCATCGCGAAGCTGCTGGCCGAGGTGGAGATGCCGCTCGTGCCAGTGCTCGTGGACCTCGAGTGGACCGGCATCCGGGTGGACGTGGACCTGCTCCGCCGCCTCGGCAACGAGCTCGCGCGCGACCTCGAGGCGCTCTCGGCGCAGATCGCCGCCATCGCCGGCGAGAACCTCAACCTGAACTCGCCGAGGCAGCTCGCCGCGGTGCTGTTCGAGAAGCACCAGCTGCCGGTGCTGAGGCGCACCAAGACCGGGCCGTCCACCGATGCCGCGGTGCTCGAGGAGCTCGCCGGCATGGGGCACGAGCTGCCGCAGCTCATCCTCGACTACCGCGAGCTGCAGAAGCTCAAGAGCACGTACGCGGACACGCTGCCGCTGGAGGTCAATGCGCGCACGGGCCGCATCCACACCAGCTTCGTGCAGACGGGCGCGGCCACGGGCCGGCTCTCCTCGACGGACCCCAACCTGCAGAACATCCCCGTGCGCACGCCGCGCGGCGCCGCCATCCGCCGCGCCTTCGTGCCCGCCGAGGGCTGCACGCTGCTCGTGGCCGACTACAGCCAGATCGAGCTGCGGCTCATGGCGCACCTCTCCGGCGACCCGGCGTTCGTGCAGGCGTTCCAGCAGGGCGGCGACATCCACCGGCAGACGGCGGCGCTGGTGTTCAACGTGCCGCTCGACCAGGTGACCCCGGAGCAGCGCGGCCGCGCCAAGACGATCAACTTCGGCGTCATCTACGGCCAGGGCGCGTTCGCCCTCGGGCGGTCGCTCGGCATCACGCAGGAGGAGGCGAAGGAGTTCATCGCGCAGTACTTCACGCGCTTCGCGGGCGTGCGCGCCTACCTCGACTCCACGGTGGCGTTCGCGCGCCGCGAGGGCTACGTGGAGACGATCCTCGGCCGCCGCCGCTACATCCCCGAGATCAAGGACCGCAACTTCAACACCCGCGCCTACGGCGAGCGCAACGCGCAGAACTCCCCCCTGCAGGGCTCCGCGGCCGACCTCATCAAGCTCGCGATGATCCGCATCCACGCGCTCATCGGCGAGCGCGGGCTGGAGAGCCGGATGCTGCTCCAGGTGCACGACGAGCTCGTGTTCGAGGTGCCGCCGGCGGAGCTGCCGCTCATGCGCGGCCTGGTGAAGGAGCAGATGGAGACGGTGTTCCCGCTGCGCGTCCCCCTCGTGGCCGACGTGGGCGAGGGCGCGACCTGGCTCGACGCGAAGCACTGAGCCCTTGACGGATCGGCGGTGTGGTTGAGAGTTGGACAGGGGTGGCATCCGGCCGGATGCCACCCTCTTCACACCCACGTTGCAGGACGGGACATGACCCACGCACGCTTCCGTACCGCTCGCGAGCCGGGTGCGGGACTGGTGTTGCCGACGGTGGACGCCCTGCTCGACGCGCTCGAGGCCGGGCGGCTCGGGCCGGACGACGCCGTCTTCGACGTGCAGCTGCAGGCGTGGATGCCCGCCAAGGCGCATCCCGAGCTGCGTGCCGCGTGGGCCGATCGTCAGCGCTACAAGCCGCTCGACGACCGCACCGCGCTCGACCGGCTGCCCGACGCGGCCCTCGCCTACCCTGCCCTCGACGACGCCGGCACCACGCCGGCCCACGGCGTCACCACCGACGACCTCGCCGAACGCCGCGCCGCCTTCCGCGCGCTGCGCGAGCGCACGCCGGCACCGCCGGTCGCTCCGGTGCCGGTGCCCGCGACGCGCGTCGAGTCGCTGCTCGGGCACACGGCGCTCGTGGCGGTGCTGGCCCTGCTGGGTGTCGTGGGGTGGGCGATCGTGGGGCTCGCGACCCAGATCGGGCGGCTGGTGACGCTGGGGGTGTGGGGGAAGTAGGCCTACTCGATCTTGTGCTCTCCCGACCCGCTCACCCGCGGCCTGTGCGGCTCGCGCGGGTTGACGCCGGGCCACCAGTTCCAGCGTCCCATCAGCTGCATCACCGCCGGCACCAGCACCATGCGGATGATGGTGGCGTCGAGCAGCACCGCGATGGCGAGGCCGAAGCCCAGGAACTGCATCGCCAGCACGCGCGCGAAGGCGAAGACGCCGAACACGAGGATCATGATGAGCGCGGCCGACGTGATCACGCTCGCCGTGGCGCTCACCCCTTCCATCGTCGCCTCGTCATTGCGGCCGGTGCGGTCGAACGCCTCCTTGATGCGGCTCAGCAGGAACACCTCGTAGTCCATGCTCAGCCCGAACACCACCGCGAACACCAGCACCGGCACCACGATCACGATCGCGTCGGTGGGACCGTCGAGCCCGATCAGGGACGCGCCCACGCCCTTCTGGAACACCAGCACGATCAGCCCGAACGTCGCGGCCACCGACAGGGTATTGAGCAGGATCGCCTTGAGCGGGATCAGCACCGACCGGAACGCGATGGCCAGCATCAGGGCGGTCGCGGCCATGATGATCGCCACCAGCATCGGGAAGCGCTTCAGCATGTCTTCCTGGGTGTCGAGGCTCGACGCCTGGAAGCCGCCCACGCGGATCGTGGCGCCGCGAAGCTGCTTCGGCGGCGCCTCGGCGAAGGCGCGCGCGCGGCGCACCAGTTCCACCCCCGTCGTGAGCGAGACGGTATCGGCGGGGATGATGTCGAGCAGCGCCACCCGGGCGTCGGTGCTCAGGAAGGCGTCGACGAACTCGGGCAGCTGGGCGCGCGCGGAGTCGAGGTCGCTGTAGAGCATGGAGAGCTCGAGCAGCGAGGCGCCGCGGCGGACGTCGACGAGGCTGCGCACCTCGCGCACGCGCGGGTCGGCCCGGAGCGAGTCGGAGAGGTTCCGGAGGCCGCGCAGGCTGGTCAGCTCGGTGGCCGTCTTCCCCTCGGGGAACTCCACCACCATGCGCACCGGCAGCACGTAGCCGGCGACGCCCATCGTAGAGAGCACGTCGATGGCCTGGCCCGACTCGGTGGCCGACGGCCACCAGTGGCGGGAGGGGAGCCCGATGCGGATCCAGAAGAGCGGCAGCGTGAGCAGCCCCACCCCGAGCGTGCCGAGCGTGAGCGCGCGCCACGGATGCCGGCTCAGGCTCCGCGCCCACTTCTCCCAGATGAGGGGCGAGTGATACCACGCCAGCCGGCGGGCCAGCGCCCGCGGCCGGTCGATGTTCTTGCCGAGGACCGCGAGGATGGCCGGCAGCAGCGTCACCGCGAGCAGCACCGCGACGGCCACCACGATGAGCCCGCCCACGCCCACGCTGCGCGTCTCGACCAGCGGCGTCCACAGGAGGGCGGCGAAGCCCACCACCACCGTCAGGCCCGACGTCACCACGGCGCCGCCGGCGGTGAGGATCGTGTTCACGGCCGCATCGCGCCGGTTGAGCCCCCGGCCCAGCTCCTCCCGGAAGCGCGTCACCATGAGCAGCGAGTAGTCGATGCCCACGCCGAGCCCGATCATCGTGGCGATGGTGAGCACGAAGATCGACATCGACATCCACTGCGTGAGCACCCCCACCACCGCGAGCGACACCGCGATGGCCGTCACCCCGATCAGGATCGGCAGCAGCGCCGCCACCAGCGCGCCGAAGGCGAGCACCAGGATCACGAAGGTGAACGGCAGCAGCTGCAGCTCGCCCCGGCGGCTGTCCTCGGTGGTGAGCGCGCGCGTGTCGAGGTCGAGCGGCGAGCGGCCGGTGACGTAGCTGTGCCAGCTGCTGTCGGCACCCGCGCGCTGCAGCGTCTGCCGCAGCAGCGCGCGCGTGGGCTTCACCAGCTTGCTGATCGAGTCGCTTCCCAGGGGAGCCAGCGCCACCACCACGAGGGTGGTGCGCCGGTCACGGCTGATGAAGGTGGTGTCGTTGGTGGTGGGGTAGGCCACGACGCCGCGCACGTGCGGCTGGGCGCGGAGCGCGGCCACCAGCGAGTCGAGCACCGCGGCGCCGGGCTGCACGTCGAGCGCGGTGGGCGCCTGGAGCGCCAGGACGTAGTACTCGCCGAGCGAGTTGGAGAAGCGCTCGTTGAGGATGCGGTCGACCGTCGAGGCCTGCGTGGGGCGGTTGTTGCCCCCGCGCGGGTTGAGCTTCTCCGCGGTGCCCGGTGCACGCATGAACGCGAAGACGCCGATGATCACCCACAGCGCGATGACCCACCAGCGCCTGCGCACGAGCGTGCGCGCAATCCAGAGCATGTGCGGTACGGGACTCCGGTCGAAGACTCGGGGGCCCCCGAGGGCCACCGAGGGTGGCTCAATCCTAGACGAGCTTCCCGGACGACGCCACCGTGGCGTGGCAGACGGCACGAAGCTTCCATCATATTGGCTTCATATGTGGCGTGATCGCCTTCTCCCGGGCCTGACTCTCGGTCTTTTCGTCCTGCTCGTCGCCGAGCGGGTGGTGCACGCGCGCCACGATGCCGAGGAGATGGAGCAGAGCGTGGCCACGCTCTCGGCCGATCCGGCACCGGCGAACGGCACCCCCCCGGTCCACCGGTCGTCGGCCCCGGAGCCCCGCGAATTGCGGGCGCTGGAGCAGATGGCCCGGCTGGCCGCCCGCCAGCAGCTCGTCGGCGAGGGCCGCGCCACCTACCTCGACTCGATGCTGCTGAGCACCGACTCGATCGTGCGCCGCTGGCCCGAGCGCGAGCACGTGCCGCTCAAGGTGGCGATCCTGGAGGGGGGTGCCGTGGACTACGCGCCCCGCATGGCGGAGCTGGTCAAGCAGGCGCTGCGGCAGTGGGAGGGGCTGGGCGTCGGGTTGCGCTTCGAGCTGGTGAGCGACACGACGGGCGCCGACATCACGGTGCGCTGGGTGGAGCGCTTCGAGTTCGATCGCGTGGGCCAGACCGACCTGGCGTGGGACCAGCGCGGCCACGTGCGCCACGCCGCCATCACCCTCGCCGTGCGCGCCAGCAGCGGTCCGCCGCTCGGCGATGCGTCGCTCCTCGGCGTCGCCATCCACGAGACCGGGCACGCCCTCGGCCTGCCGCATTCGGCGGAGGCCGACGACGTCATGTATCCGGCGACGCAGGTGGACGTGCTCTCCATGCGTGACGCCCTCACCGCGCAGCTGCTCTACCGGCTGCCGCCCGGCTCCGTCAAGGAACCGCCGGCGCGCCCGTAGCCGCCCGGCCGGCGAGCGCCGTGCCCAGGCCGTCGTCGATCCGCCGCACCACGTCCCGCGCGAATCCCGCGTAGCGCGCCAGCCCCGTGAAGGGGAACGTCTCGTCGTAGCCGTCGGACGGCTGGTGGTAGCGCGTCCACATGGCGCTCCGCAGGCTGTCGGTCGCCGTCATGCTCAGTCCCTCGTACGGCCCATCGCTCGGCACGAAGAACACCGCGGGGATGCCGCGCCGCAGGAACGGGAAGTAGTCCGACCCGGGCGCCGGCGGCGCGATGGTGCTGGCCCAGCCTTGCCGTGCCGCCTCGTCGGCCACGAGGCGCACGAGCGGGCCGTCGTCGTCGCCGGCGATGCGCCAGGCGGTGGGCCGTCCCGGCGGCGCGTTGGCGTCGAGGTTCACCACCGCCGTGATGCGCTCCAGGGGCCAGAGCGGATGCGCCGCGAACCAGTCGCTGCCGAGCAGTCCCTGCTCCTCGCCGGTCGGGAAGAGGAGCACGAGCGTGTGCCGCAGGCCCTGCCCCGCCGCGCGCGCCTTCACCGCCCACTCCCCGATGGCGAGCGCCATCGCCACGCCGGTCGCGTTGTCGGAGAAGCCGTTGTAGATGGAGTCGCCGGCCAGGTCGGGCGCGCCGACGCCGAGATGGTCGTGGTGCGCGCTCAGCACGATCGCCGAGTCGACGTGCGAGGTGCCGGGCAGCCGGCAGGCCACGTTGTCGGCGCCGAGCGCGCGATCGGACGTGCGGATGGCGACTTCCACGCGCCATCCCTCGATGGGCTGCGGCGACGGCAGGCCGGCGGCGAGCCCGTTGAGGTAGGCGTCGTTCCACGAGCCGTGGGTGACGCCGGTGAGCCCCTGATAGAGCGTCACCGTCATGCGCGGGCCGGCCAGCACCGCGGGCAGCGGCGGGATGAAGGAGCTCGGCAGCCGGTCGTCGTCGAGAAACAGGCGCGCGGGCCCGCGTGTCTGGCGGAAGAGCCGGTAGCGTCGGGCGTCGTCGACCACCTGGATCACGCCCACGGCTCCGCGGGCGCGCAGGGTGTCGGCGGCGGCCATGGCGGCGCCGAACTCGCCGCGCATCAGCGCCACCTTGCCCTCGAGCGACGGCAGGTCGCTGCGGCGGAAGAGGATGTCGGGGGCGCGGCCGACGTACACGAGGTCGCCGGCGAAGTCCCGCAGGGTGCGGCCGGTGCCCACGTCGGCGATGAATTCCTCGTGGTGCAGGAACACGGTATCGACGCCGGGCCCGATGACGCGGATCCGGGAGGCGTCGGGATCGACGGTGGCCTCGCGGAGCGGCACGGTCTGGAAGTAGCTCCTGCCACTCACAGGGATAAGTCCAAGCTCGGCACACTTATCCGCAATGAACCGCGCCGCCATGGCGCCGCCGGTCGTGCCGGTCTTCCGGCCCATCAGCGAATCGCTGGCGAGCACCCGTGCCACGGCACGCATGGTGAGCGTGTCGAGCGTGACGACGCCCGCCGCCGGGGAGGCGTCGGGACGCACGGGCGTCGCCGGCGCACAGCCC
>DASUOW010000198.1:0-6833 GCA_036276435.1 Gemmatimonadales bacterium | reverse complement strand
CGAGATGCACTGCGTCGCGTCGAGCAGCCGCGGCGTCAGGATGGCGCCCGTGGGGCACGCGTCGAGGCACGCCGTGCAGGTGCCGCAGTGATCCGTGACCATCGGCGCGTCGCACGTCAGGAGCAGGTCGGTGAGCACGCTCCCGATCACGAACCAGCTGCCGAGCCCGGGGCGGATCAGCATCGTGTTCTTGCCGATCCAGCCCAGTCCCGCGCGCTGCGCCAGCTCGCGCTCGGGCACCGGGCCCGAGTCGGAGAAGGCGCGCGCATAGGTGGCGCCGTGGTCGCGCAGCAGGTCGGAGAGCTGGTACAGCCGGCGCATGGTGACGCGGTGGTAGTCGTCGCCACGGGCGTAGCGCGCCACCTTGATGCCGGTCGCGGGCGGCGGGTCGGGATGGAAGTAGTTGTCGAGCACCACGATGGCCGTGCGCGGCCGGGGGTCGATGCGGCGCGGGTCCTTCCGCTTCTTCGCCTGGCGATGGAGGTAGCGCATCGTCCCCGCGTAGCCCTGCGCGAGCCACGCGTCGAGCGCCTCCCCGTGCTTCGTGGGGGACAGGTCGGTGATGCCGCACGCCACGAACCCGAGCGAGAGCGCCGCCGCCTTCACGCCCTCGGCGTCGAGCATCAGGCGACGGACACGCGCTGCGGCGGCGGGGTCGCGGTGACCGGGCGGTCGGGGGTGGGGAACGTCATGCCCGACGGGATGTGGTCCCGGCCCGTGATGAGCCGCGCCCCGCGATGGAAGGTCGTGTAGGCCCACCACCACTGCAGCATCACGATGACGCGGTTGCGGTGCCCCACCAGGAAGGCGATGTGCACCACCGCCCAGATCATCCACGCGAGGAAGCCGCCGAAGTGGAATTTCCAGATGTCGGCCACCGCCTGCCCGCGGCCGATCACGGCGAGCTGCCCCTTGTCGAAGTAGACGAACGGCTTCCGCGGCTTCTGCTTCAGGTCGGCGACGATGTTCTTCGCCGTGTGCTTGCCCTGCTGGATCGCCGGCTGCGCGATGGGCGGCAGCACGTCGCCGAACTTCTCGTCCTCGAAGTGCGCCGCGTCGCCCAGCACGAACACCTCCGGGTGGCCCGGCACGCTGCAGTCCTTCTCCACGATGACGCGGCCCATCCGGTCGAGCGGCGCGCCAAGCGTCGCCAGGAGCGAGGTGCCCTTCATGCCGGCCGCCCACACCACCGTGTTGGTCGGGATGGTCCAGCCCGCGGCCTTCACGTAGCCCGGCTGGATGTCGTTCACGAGCATCTCGGTGCGCACCTCGACGCCCAGGCCGCGCAGCTCGTGCTTGGCCGTCGCGGAGAGGTCGTCGGGATAGGACGGCAGGATCTTGGGGCCACCCTCGAGCAGCATGACGGTGGCCTCGCGCGGATCGATGTGCCGGAAGTCGCGCGCCAGCGCGTAGCGCCGGAGCTCCGCGATGGCACCCGCCATCTCCACCCCCGTCGGCCCCCCGCCCACCACCACGAACGTCAGGAGCGCATGCCGCCGCACGGGGTCCTTCTCCCGCTCCGCCTCCTCGAAGGCCCGCAGCACGCGCTCGCGCACCGAGAGCGCATCCTCGATGTCCTTGAGCCCGGGGGCCAGCGGCTCCCAGCGGTCCTTGCCGTAGTAGGAGGTCTCGATCCCGGTGGCCACCACGAGGTAGTCGTAAGAGATACTACCATCGCCCTCGAGCTCTATCTGCTTGCCCTCCACATCGATGCGGCTCACCACCCCCATCAGCACGTCGGCGTTCCGCTGGTTGCGGAGCACCGACCGGATCGGCACCGCGATCTCGGACGGGTTGAGCGCGGCACTGGCCACCTGATACAGCATCGGCTGGAACAGGTGGTGGTTCTTCCGGTCGATGATGGTGACCCGCACGGGGGCCCTGGCGAGGCCGCGGGCCAGGTAGAGTCCCGCGAACCCGCCGCCGATGATCACCACGTGAGGTGTCTGCTGCCTGTCGGCCATCTCGCCCGACCCCCTAGAGTCGCATCGTCTCGCGCCGCCACCGCGCGAAGCGCAGGACGTCGATCACCGGCGGCACCGCGTCCTCGTCGCCGAAGGCGGTGTACATCCGCCACTTGAGGTACGGCACGTCCGGGATGGGCAGGAAGGGGAACTGCGTCAGCCAGTTCCGCCGCCGGAAGGCCCAGCCCGTCGCCAGCAGGTCGATCGCCACCCGGGGGTTCACGAGCGCCCGCCCCGTGAGGGCCAGGAAGAGCCCCACCCAGCTGCCCCGGTAGCGACCGGTGTATCCCTCGCCCTGTGCCGTCTGCATGGGCACAAGATAACAATCGCCCGCCCTTATATTCCCACCCCTATGTCACTGCCCGGACTCGACCTGACCCTCGCCGCGCGCTACCGCGCCGAATTCCCGATCTTCGCGCACGCGAACTACCTGAACAGCTGCTCGCTGGGTGCGCTGTCCCGCCGGTCCCGCGCCCGGGTCAACGAGCACCTCGACCACTGGGAGCGCCGCGGCGCCTCCGCGTGGTACGAGACCTGGTGGGGCGCCCTCGCGGACCTGCGCGCCGCCTACGGCCGCATCGTCGGCGCTCCCGCGGGCTCCGTGGCGCTGCATCCCAGCATCTCCAGCGCGCTCGGCGCCGTCGCCGAGTCCTTGGACTACACCCGGCGCCCGAAGGTGATCGTCACCTCGCTCGACTTCCCCACCATCGCCTATCAGTGGCTGGCGAAGGTGCCCGCGGGCGTGCAGGTCGAGCTGCTGCAGAGCCCGGACGGCATCCGCGTGCCGCTCGAGATGTACGAGCGCGCCATCGACGACCGCACGGCGCTCGTGGCCACGAGCCACGTCTTCTTCACCAGCGGCGCCATCCAGGACGCGGCGGCCATCGCCGCGATCGCGCACCGGAAGGGCGCGCTCTGCCTCATCGACGGCTACCAGGCCGCGGGGCAGGTGCCGGTGGACGTCGCCGCCCTCGACATGGACTTCTACTGCAGCGGCGGCCTCAAGTGGCTGCTGGGCGGCACCGGGGTGGCGTTCCTGTACGCCCGTCCCGAGCTGGTACCGGGCCTCGCGCCGCGCACCGCGGGCTGGTTCGCGCACCGGGAGCAGTTCCGCTTCGATCCCTCCGCGCTCGAGCTGCACGACGATGCCCGTCGGCTCGAGGCCGGCACGCCCGCCCTCATGCCCGTGTATGCCCAGCTGGGCGGCCTCGAGCTCATCGAGGAGATCGGCGTGCCCGAGATCCGCCGCGAGACGATGGCCCTCACCGAGGACCTCATCGAGGGCGCGCGTGCGCGCGGCCTGCGCCCCAAGGTGGCCCCCGACGCGGGGGAACGCAGTGCCATCGTGATGCTGCCGCACGCCGACCCGCACGCCGTGGTGAAGGCGCTCGCCGTCGCGGGCATCATCACCGACGCGCGGCCCGGACACGTGCGGGTCTCACCCTACTTCTACAACGTGCCCGACGATCACCGGGCGCTCCTGGAGCACCTCGCGCCATGACGATGGGATCCATGCCCACGCCGCCGCCCCAGCGGCTCAACACGCCGACGGTACCGGGCACCGAGGACGAACAGCTGCTGCAGAGCGTGCCCTCGCCGCTCGAGCGCGCGCAGGCCGTGCAGGTCAGCGACTCGTGGCGGGTGTTCCGCATCATGGGCGAGTTCGTCTGGGGGTTCGACAACCTCGCCGACGTGGTGGACGCCGTGTGCGTCTTCGGCTCCGCCCGCACCAAGCCGGGCGACAAGTACTACGAGGCGGCCGCGCGCATGAGCCGGCTCTTCGCCGAGGCCGGCATCCCGGTCATCACCGGGGGTGGCCCGGGCATCATGGAGGCCGCCAACCGCGGCGCGGTGGAGGGCGGCGGCCTGAGCATCGGCTGCAACATCGAGCTGCCGTTCGAGCAGCGCGGCAACGACTACGCCAACCGGCCGCTCTACTTCAAGTTCTTCTTCGTCCGCAAGACGATGTTCGTGAAGTACTCCACCGCGTTCGTCGTCATGCCGGGCGGCTACGGCACGCTCGACGAGCTGTTCGAGGCGCTCACCCTCATCCAGACCGGCAAGGTGAGCGGGTTCCCCGTCATCCTCTTCGGCAAGTCCTACTGGCAGGGCCTGGTGGACTGGCTCCGCAACACCGTCGCCGAGGCGCGCAACCTCGACGTGAAGGACCTCGACCTCTTCCACGTCACCGACGATCCCCACGAGGCGCTGCAGATCGTGCTGCGCGCCCGGGACGACAACAAGCGATGACTCCCATCCACTTCGCACGCCGGAGCGAGGCATGACCCGTCCGTCCGCGCCCTACCTGCGTGGCCAGCGCATCGACCCGAAGGGCATCACCGGCAAGGAGTCGATCGCCGAGCTGGTGGACAACTCGTTCCTCGCCTACAACGCGGGCCGGCTGAAGGAGGGCTGCCTCCTCTTCACCCAGCGGATGCTGCAGCCCGAGACCACCGTCGGCATGAGCCTCACCGGCGCGATGACGCCGGCCGGCATCGGCATGAGCTGCCTGATCCCGCTCATGGAGGCGGGGTTCGTGGACTGGATCATCTCCACCGGCGCCAACCTGTACCACGACGCGCACTTCGCGCTCGGGCTTGCGCTCCATCGCGGCCGCCACGACGCCGACGACGTCGAGCTGCGCGACAAGGGCGTCGTGCGCATCTACGACATCTTCTTCGACTACGACGTGCTGCTCTCCACCGACGCCTTCGTGCGCGAGGTGTCGGCGCGCGACGAGTTCCAGCGTCCCATGAGCAGCGCCGAGTATCACTACCTCCTCGGCGGCTACCTGAAGGAGCGCGAGAAGGCCCTCGGCCTCTCGAAGCGCTCCGTGCTCTCCACCGCCCACGAGCTCGGCGTGCCCATCTACACCAGCTCGCCCGGCGACAGCTCCATCGGCATGAACGTCGCCGAGCAGGCGCTGGCGGGCAGCAAGCTGCGCTTCGACGTGAGCGCCGACGTGAACGAGACGGCGGCCATCGTGCTCGAGGCCAAGCGCACCGGCGGCCGCAGCGGCGTGCTCATCGTGGGCGGCGGGAGCCCCAAGAACTTCATGCTCCAGACCGAGCCGCAGATCCAGGAAGTCCTCGGCATCGACGAGAAGGGGCACGACTACTTCCTGCAGATGACCGACGCGCGCCCCGACGTGGGCGGCCTCTCCGGCGCCACGCCGGCCGAGGCGGTGAGCTGGGGCAAGATCGACCCCGACCAGCTGCCAGGCACCGTCGTCGTCTACGCCGACAATACGCTCACGCTGCCGCTGCTCACCGCGTACGCGCTCCAGAAGGTCGAGCCACGGCCGCTCAAGCGGCTTTTCGAGCGTCGGGACGCGATGATGGAGCGCCTCGTGAGCGAGTACCAGGCGGCCCTCGCGTTCCGCGACCAGCGCGCCGAGGAGGCGTCGGCCCACTCGGGCCGCGGTGTCTGACCAGGTGGAAGTCCCGAAGGTGTCCCGCGCGTACGCCGCGTACGCGCTGGGGCTCCTGACGGTCATCAACCTGCTGAACTACCTTGACCGCAACGTCATCTTCTCGCTGTTCGAGTCCCTCAAGCGCGACCTCTCCCTCAGCGACACCCAGCTCGGCTGGCTCGGCTCCGCCTACATCCTGGTGTACTCGCTGGCGGCGCTCCCCTTCGGGGTGCTGAGCGACCTGCGCTCGCGCCGTGCGGTGATCGCCTGGGGTGTCGGCATCTGGAGCAGTTTCACCGCCCTCGGCGGCCTGGTGCGAAGTTTCGGCCAGCTCCTCGTGTGCCGCGCCGCGGTGGGCATCGGCGAGGCGGCGTTCGCGCCGGCGGCGACCTCGCTCGTGTCCGACTACTTCCCGGCGAAGCGCCGCGCCGGGGCCATGGCCATCCTCTCGTCGGGCCTCGCGTTCGGCGGCGTCCTCGGCATCTGGGTGGGTGGCCTGCTCGAGCAGGCGTATGGGTGGCGCGTCGCGTTCATGGCGGTGGGCATTCCGGGGTTCGCGTGCGCGCTGCTCGCGGGACGGCTCGTCGATCCCACGCGGAGCCATCGGCCGGTGCGGCTGTCGCCGTGGCTGATCGGCTCCGGCATCCGCCAGTTCGTGGTGCAGTTCCATCCCATCCTGTTCGGCGCGCTCATCGGATTGCTGCTGGCGCTGCTGCTGCAGCTGCGCTTCGGCGCCGGCTCCGACGTGGACGTGGCGGCGTTCGGCATCTGCATCGGCATCGGGATCGTGACGCAGGTCGTCTACTGGGTGCGCGCGGTGCGGCACCATCACGCGGAGCGTACCCCGCTCGGCGCCGACGCGGATGCCGCGGTGCTGGAGCTGCGCGAGGCCGTGCATCGCGTCGCCGTCACGCCGACGCTCGTCTACGTCTTCCTGTCCGGGGCGATGGCCTCGTTCGGCATGAACGGCCTGATCGGCTGGGGGCCGGCGTTCCTCGGACGCGCGCTCGGACTCGATGCCGGTGCGGCAGGCGTACTGCTCGGCGGCACCGGCGTCCTCGCCGGCGTCACGGGCACGCTCGCCGGCGGCGCCATCGCCGACGTCTGGTTCCGTCGCAGCCGGCGCGCGCGCGTGCTCACGGTGGCCATCGGCCTCGTCACGGGCTCGATGCTCTCGCTCGCGCTCCTCACCGTACGCGACCTCGGCCTCTTCCGCCTCCTCTTCGCGGCCGCGTTCTTCTTCTTCTCGTGGAACTCGGGCCCGGCGAGCGCGATCATCTTCGACGTCGTCCCCGCGCGCGTGGGCGCCTCGGTGGCGGGCGCCTACTTCCTCTTCATCCACCTCGCCGGCGATGCGATCGCGATGCCGCTCGTGGGATTCCTCTCCGACCAGTTCGGCCTCGAGCGGGCCACCTACATCCTGCCGGTGGCCTCGCTCCTCGGCGGGGCGGTGATGT